>JBFFBS010000151.1:0-8786 GCA_041560295.1 Syntrophobacteria bacterium
CACCCTAAGACGTCAGGGTATTGAGCCCACGAAGATCAAACCAAAACCCAAAGACCTATTTGAAAACGTCAAGTTTCTCCAGCCCAAGGTGACCGAAAAGGACATCGTGGTTATGACCCGCCAGTTTGCGACCATGATTGACGCGGGTCTGCCTTTGGTTCAGTGTCTAGAGATTCTTTTCAGCCAGCAAGAAAATAAGACGTTTAAAAGGATACTGAAAAACATAAAGGAGGACGTTGAGGAAGGGTCCACCTTTGCTGATGCTTTGAAACAGCATCCTGAGGTCTTTGACGACCTTTTTGTTAACCTTGTGGCCGCGGGCGAGATTGGTGGTATTCTGGATATCATATTGAATCGATTGGCGGCCTACATCGAGAAGGCTGCCAAATTGAAGAAAAAGGTCAAAGGAGCTATGACCTACCCCATCGTAGTTATGGTTATTGCCGTTCTGGTGGTGGGGGTCATCCTTATTTTTGTGATCCCGGTGTTCCAGTCAATGTTTGCCGACTTCGGCAAAGCACTACCTGTTCCCACCCAGATAGTGGTAGCGATGAGTAATTTCATCCAGAGCTATATACTCTACATCATTGTTGGAGTGGTTCTCCTGGTATTTGCTTTTAGGCGATTCTACAAAACTGAAAAAGGCCGAGCTCTGGTGGACAGACTAATTCTCAAGGTTCCCGTTTTCGGCATGCTACTGCGCAAGGTAGCTGTGGCTAAATTCACCCGTACTCTGGGCACCATGATCAGCAGTGGTGTGCCAATCCTGGATAGCCTGGACATCGTAGCGGCTACTGCTGGTAATATGACCATCGAGGATGCAATCCGGGAAACCAGACAAAGCATCAGTGAGGGCCGGACCATTGCCGAGCCCTTGGCCGACAGTGAGGTTTTCCCGTCCATGGTTGTGCAGATGATCTCGGTGGGTGAAGCCACTGGTGCCTTGGATACCATGTTGGGCAAGATTGCCGATTTCTATGATGACGAAGTTGATGCAGCCGTTGACGCTCTTACCGCTATGCTCGAGCCGTTTATGATGGTTTTTCTGGGAGGTACCATAGGTGGTCTCGTGGTTTCCATGTATCTCCCCATATTTCAAATGGCCGGAGCCATGGGTGGCTGATCAACCATGTCTGAGTTGGAACAGGATTCGACAGAGCGCAACAAGGAGCTTCTGGGGAGAATCAAGTGGCTCATGGTCCTCAGGCTGCTTTTTGCCACCTTTCTCCTTGTTGCCACCGTTGTTGTGCAGGCCAGGGCTTATCCCTCCTTCTCTAATATCTCACTTGCCTCACTGTACCTTCTTACCGGTGTCATCTACTTCCTGACTCTTTGCTATGCCCTGTTGCTAGACCGCATCAAGAAATACATTCTTTTTGCTTATGTACAGTTGGTTTTCGATGTACTTTTCGTGACGGCATTGATCTATGTCACCGGAGGCATCGAGAGCATTTTTTCGTTCATGTACATACTCACAATTATCAATGCTGCCATCATGCTCTACCGTCGTGGAGGCCTCCTCATAGCCTCGGCTAGTAGTATCGGTTACGGTTCCTTGTTGGATCTCCAATATTTCGGCATTATTCATCCATATTACACTCGCGCTTCCGAGCTGATGACCTACACCATTGGCTACTACTTCTATACTCTTCTAATGAACATTGCCGCCTTTTATCTGGTGGCTTTTTTGAGCAGCTACCTGGCTGAGGAGCTTCGCCGCAGTGGCGTCAAGCTGCAAGCAAAACAGTACGATCTGGACCAACTTGAACTGCTAAACCGCAATATTGTTCAAAGTATCAATACTGGACTTATAACTCTGAACAATCAACTCGAGATTTCATATATTAACCCGGCAGCAGAGCAGATTTCTGGCTTCGGCTATGGGGATCTAGAGGGGATTCATATCAGTGATATTTTTCCGACAATTGTACCCTATTTGAGTATTAGTGATAAAAAGGGCGGCCATGATGGCATGCAGCAACCGCAGAAAGCGATAGACGTTGATTTTGATCGACGAGATGGGATTAGGCTCCAGTTGGGGTTCTCCCAATCGATTCTAAAGGATCCAGGGGGCGACGAAATAGGGTTGATCTTAATATTTCAGGATCTCACTGAATTTCGTCAGATGCAGGATCAGGTGCGACGGATGGACCGCTTGGCAGTGGTGGGTGAACTTGCAGCTGGCATTGCGCATGAGATTAAGAATCCCCTCGCTTCACTGAGCGGTTCCATACAGATGCTCAGGGATGAGGTGGATTTCGGACCGATGCAACAGCGGCTGATGGACATCACCATGCGGGAAGCGGAAAGGCTCAATGCACTGGTGAACGAGTTTCTCCTTTTTTCTCGGCCGGAAAAAGCGGTGGATAGATCAGTGGAGGTGAACGAGGTCATAGACGATACATTGGAGATGTTGAAAAACAGCCCGGAGCTCTCCCGCCCTATTCGGATTGAAAAGACTCTGAGCAGGAACCTATGGGTTCACATTGATTCTCAACGACTCCAACAGGTGATCTGGAACCTCGTGCTCAACGCTGTCCAAGAAATGAAAAATAGTGGTCGTCTCTCCGTCGCCACTACTATCCGTGCGAAGCGAGGATCAGGAGACGCGCAGGAAAAGCTGGCCGAGATTTCAATTTCAGACACGGGCCCAGGGATTTTGCCAGAGAATCAGGGGAAAGTGTTCGATCCGTTCTATACCACCAAAGACCAGGGCACGGGTTTGGGCCTGACCATCGTCCACCGGATAGTGGAGAACTATGACGGTAAGATCTTTCTCGACAGCGACGGACACAGTGGTACTACCTTCACGCTACACTTCCCTCTAGCAGAGGAAGACCCCCAAGACGGACCTCAGTAGCCCGCCTATAGTGCTTGACTCCACTGGGTAAATGATTTATCGTAACGCGTTTTGAGGCCCTGAGACCACAGGGTGTGATGGCTCATCTGGCGCAGGGGAGTCTCAACCATGGAGACGAGAAATACTCCTGCGAACTACGGTTGGAAACTGCATCTTTTTCTCTGTGTCCTCGGTGCTCTGTGGTTCATTTTTTTGGCCGTCGGGTTCCCTATCATTCTAGAGATATGGCTATGAGTGAAGAAAGCCAAATATTCCAACAGCGGAGGCAAAAGGCTCGGGAGTTACAAGATGCGGGTGTCCAATTATACCCGAATGACTTTAGCGTTCAGGATCACCTGGCGGATATTAGAAAACATTACGGGGAATGGAGTGAAGAGGATCTAGCTCAAGAGCAAAAGATTTTTCTCTGTGCCGGCCGCGTCATGTCCATGCGTTCCTTTGGCCGGGCTTCTTTTATGCACATCAAAGATGCTACTGCTAAGTTGCAAGTCTACGTTCAACGAGACGTGATAGGTCAAGACGAGTATCGATTTTTCAAGAAGATGGACATAGGTGATTTTGTCGGCGTCACGGGTACCATTTTCCGGACTCATAAAGGTGAGTTGACACTACAAGCCCAGGGGGTAAAACTCCTGAGCAAGAGCCTGCGACCTTTGCCCGAAAAATGGCACGGGCTTCGTGACGTCGAAACCAGGTACCGTCAGCGCTATGTGGATCTAGTGGTAAACGACAAGGTTCGCGAGGTTTTCATCAAGAGAGCCAAGATTATTCAGAAAACACAAGAATTCCTCAAGGGTCACGGTTTCATTGAGGTAGAGACCCCGATGATGCAGCCTATTCCCGGTGGTGCCACTGCACGTCCTTTCAAGACCTTTCACAATGCCCTGGGCATTGACCTGTATCTTCGAATCGCTCCTGAACTGTATCTCAAACGCCTCTTGGTGGGTGGCTTTGAGCGGGTTTTTGAGATAAATCGAAATTTTCGCAATGAAGGGATATCTTTCCAGCACAATCCAGAATTTACCATGTTGGAATTCTATCAAGCATATGCCACCTATGAAGACTTAATGACCTTCACTGAAGAAATGGTCTGTTGGGTGGCCCACGAAGTAAATGGTAGCCTCCATCTATCATTTCAAGGTAAGGAGATCGATTTGAGCCCACCCTGGCCCCGGTATCGACTCAGCGAGTCACTCGTCTCTGTTGGAGGCTTAGAGGGGAGCGAGGTGGGAGATGAGAAAAAACTTCGGACCAAGGCTGAGGCTCTGGGAATAACTACGGCTGGACAAGAGTCTGGAAAAATTCTCACCAAATTATTTGATATCCTGGTGGAACCGCAGCTGGAACAGCCAACTTTTATCACCCACTATCCCATTGATGTATCTCCGCTTTCACGGCGCAATGAGGAAGATCCTTCTTTAGTGGATAGATTCGAACTCTTCATTGGTGGCTATGAAATTGCCAATGGCTTCTCCGAATTAAACGATCCCATTGACCAACGGGAGCGATTTCTACAGCAGGTGGCGGCCCGTGAGGCTGGCGACGAAGAGGCCCACTTCATGGATGATGACTACATTCGCGCCCTGGAGTATGGCATGCCTCCCGCTGCCGGGGAGGGGGTGGGTATTGATCGATTGGTTATGCTGCTTACAGACCTGCCATCCATCCGGGAGGTGATCTTGTTTCCCCACCTCAGGCCAGAGCGTAGCTAAACTATTAGATCAAGATCCTTTCTGATATGTCCTATGAACTATTCATAGGCCTTCGTTATTTAAAGGCCAAACGCAAACAGACCTTCGTCTCCCTTATTACCCTCATTTCCATTGCAGGGGTTATGGTGGGCGTGACCGCACTAATCGTGGTTATAGCAGTGATGAACGGATTCAAGGAGGATCTGAGAGACAAAATTCTTGGGGTGACCTCCCATGTGGTGATTTCCCGTTTTGATGGAAATATTTCCAAGTACCAGGAAGTAAGAGCGAAGGTGGAGGAAGTGTCTGGGGTTAACGCTGCCACACCTTTTATTTACACCCAGGTTATGATCAGTTCCCGTAAAGCCATGTCTGGGGCAGTGCTCAGAGGAATCGAACCAAAGACCGCCAGCAAGGTTATCAACCTACCAAAGAATCTGCGTGCTGGCAGTCTCGAAGAACTAGAGGCTGAAAATAAGCCAGAAGGGATGAGATCCACTCCAGGAATCATTTTGGGTAACGAACTTGCCAGGAATATCGGGGCCTCACGGGGAGAGCCCGTGACGGTGATTTCTCCCCTGGGTCGTCTTACTCCCCTCGGCCGGGTGCCCAGGAGCCAAACCTTCCGGGTGGCCGGCATATTTGACTCGGGAATGTACGAGTACGACTCTACCATAGCCTACGTGTCCCTCTGGGCTGCTCAACGGTTTCTCGGTATCGGGGATCGAGTCACAGGTATCGAGGTTCGGGTGGATGAGATCTATGAGGCAGATCGGGTGGCCAAAGCCATTGGCAAAGCGTTGGATGGCTATCCTTACTGGAGTAGGGACTGGATGAGGATGAACAAGAACTTATTTTCTGCCCTAAAATTGGAAAAGATCGTGATGTTCATCATCCTCACCCTCATTATTTTGGTAGCAGCGTTCAATATAGTGGGCACGTTAATCATGGTAGTTATAGAAAAAACCAGGGATATTGCTATTCTCAAATCTATGGGTGCCACCCGCAGAAGTATTATGAAGATTTTTATGATTGAGGGAGCGGTGATCGGCCTGGTAGGAACGCTGCTCGGGCTTCTTGGAGGCTACACCCTTTGCAAGCTGCTGGCCACGTACAAGTTTATTGAGTTGCCCAGCGATGTCTATTATATATCTACCCTGCCGGTTCAAATGAATCCACTTGACGTGGCACTCATCGCCCTGGCGGCAATAGTCATTACTCTGGCGGCCAGTGTATATCCGGCCTGGCAGGCTTCGCGATTTGACCCAGCGGAGGCCATCCGCTATGAATAGGGCCGAGTTTATCCTCCAGGTGAAGGGGCTTTATAAACATTTCGGCAGCGGCAAGCGCCGCGTTGATGTATTGCGTGGTATCGATCTCACCCTGGAAGGACAGGAGAGCGTTGCGGTGGTAGGAGCTTCCGGTGTAGGAAAGTCAACTCTGCTCCACATACTGGGAACTCTGGAGCGGCCTAGTGACGGTGAGGTTACCTATGGGGGGGTGAACGTTTTTGACTTCCATGAACAACAGTTGGCCGCCTACCGCAATCGCACCATCGGATTTGTTTTTCAATTCCATCATCTGCTGTCTGAGTTTACTGCATTGGAAAACTGCATGTTACCAGCGCTCATTGGACGCAAGCACAAAAAGGAGTCGAAAGAGCGTGCGGAGTTCGTTTTGGATCTGATTGGCTTAAGCCACCGTTTACAGCATCGTGTCGGAGAGCTATCTGGAGGAGAGCAGCAACGGGTTGCGGTAGCGAGGGCACTGGTGTTGAATCCGAAAGTGCTTCTTGCTGATGAACCCACCGGTAATTTGGACACCAACAGTAGCCGGAACATTCATGAGCTCTTGCTGAGCTTGAACCAGGAACAAAACGTGAGTCTGGTTGTCGTTACACACAACATGGAACTTGCAGGCATGATGCAAAGACAGTTGCAGATGAAAGACGGACTACTAAACGAGATCGAGTGACCTGCAGAGAGCGAGTACGTTGTGAAATGTCGCCTTCTTTTTGTTCTGCTGGTACTGTCTCTCACCTGGCCCCAGCCGCTCTATTCCCGCACTATTCGTCTTGCTATTATTCCCCTTTCGTTTTACAGCCAGGAAGATCTTACCCACCTGCGTAAGCCGCTGATGGATATGCTGGTCAGGAGTCTGAAGCAGGAAGGATTCCAACCGATACCTGCGGTGGAAGCAGTTGAGCAGGAGCCGTTGTGGGTGGCCCAAGAGATGACTGATGCTCAGGCTCGAAAAATCGGCGCCGAATTGGGAAGCACCTTCGTTATTTATGGCAGCCTCAGTAAGATAGGGGAACAAATCAGTTTTGATGTGCGTCTGGTTGATGTTGATCAGCGACGGCCGACGGTACCCATTTATGTAACCCAAGTGGGACTAGAGAATCTTGCCAGTGCGGTCTCTGACCTCTCCAGAGAAGTGGGTATTCGCATCCTGAGGAGAAAAAAAATTCGTCAGATTTTGGTAAGGGGCAATCAGCGCATCGAAACCGAGGCCATTAAATTGAGGATAAAGACCAAAGGCGGCGACCTTTTTGATCAGGCCAAATTGCGCGAAGATTTGACAGAGATCTACAAGATGGGCTATTTCAAAGAGGTTCGCATAGAGGCGGAGGACACTCCCCAAGGACAGGATGTGGTTTTTGTGGTGGAGGAAAAGCCCACTATAAACGAAGTTTCAATCCGCGGCTCCAGAACGATCACAGAAGATGACATTCGTGCTGCCATGACCACGAGACAATATGGTATTTTACAACGTTCAGTCCTAAAGGGAGATGTGGAAAAGATCCGGGCGCTTTATAGGGACAAGGGCTATTATAATGCGGAAGTTACCTACGAGATAAAACCAGTTGATGGTGACCGGGTGGATGTCAGTTTTCGCATAAAGGAGAACAACAAGCTTTATGTCAGCAAGATCACCTTCACAGGCAATCAGCATTTTTCGGATGATGACCTCAAAGATGTTGTCTTGACTTCGGAAAAAACCGGTTTTTTCTGGCTCACTGAATCGGGAATTCTCAAGCGGGACAAGTTGGAAGTTGACTCGGATATGATTGCCGCCTTCTACCTGAATCATGGTTTTATGAATATCAGGGTGGGAAGTCCTGAGATCACCTATGATGAAGAGGGGATTTACATCAACTTTCCCATAAACGAAGGGAGACGATTCCGGGTGGGCAAAGTGGAGGTTAGCGGGAAGGGTGTCGAGCCGGACGTGAGGTTGCTGAATAAGATCAAGCTGTCCAAGAAAAAGTACTTCCATCGGGAGGTTCTGGCCAGAGACCTTGAAAGGATTACTGAATACTTTACTTCTCAGGGATACGCCTTTGCTGAGGTGGAGCCAGGCATTGACCGGGACCAGGCGAAACAGGTGGTTGATGTTAACTACCAAGTCAGAAAAGGGGAGTTGGTAGATTTTGGCAGGATTGAGATTAGCGGTAATGCCAAGACTCGGGACAAAGTTATACGCCGCCAGCTAAGGGTGGTTGAAGGGGCACGATATAGTAAGGCCAATCTGGAGAGGAGTGTCGGGAATCTGCGGCGACTTGACTATTTTGATGATATCCAAATGGACACCCGGAAAGGAGAATCTGCCGACCGGATGGATGTCGATATAAAACTCAAAGAAAAGGCGACCAGGTTCATATCAGCCGGAGCTGGATATAGTACGGCAGACAATTTTTTCCTGCAAGGGCAAATAGCCGAACGGAACCTGTTTGGCCGAGGTCAGAACCTGGCGTTTCAGGCCCAGTTTGGGAGTAAGTCCAATAGGTTTACTTTGAAGTTGACGGAGCCCTGGCTTTTTGATATCCCGCTTTCTGCCACAATCGAGAGCTATAACTGGTCCCGGGACTACGATGAGTTCACCAAGGACAGCGTCGGAGGAAAACTCTCCTTGAGCTATCCGGTCTGGGATTACACCAGGCTCTACCTCTCCTATATCTATGACAACGCTGAGGTGAAAGATGTGACTGAGGGCGCAGCAGAAGAAATCAAGGACCAAGAGGGGACACTTATTACCAGTTCTATAAGCACTACTTTGCGGCGAGATACCAGGGACCACACTTTTCTTACTACTCGCGGATCTGATAACAGTTTGATGGTGGATTACGCTGGCGGCGCGCTCGGTGGTGATGCCGGCTTTATCAAGACTGTTTTTAATTCCAGCTGGTATTTTCCGCTTTTTTGGGACTGCGTCGGATTTTTGCACGGCAAAAC
>JBFFBS010000152.1:0-8761 GCA_041560295.1 Syntrophobacteria bacterium
GCCCGCGGATGGTATTTCTTATGCACCTCCCTGAGCCTCTCCCGCGCAACATGTGTATATATTTGTGTGGTGCTTATGTCGGCATGACCCAACATCATCTGCACCGAGCGCAAGTCTGCCCCACGTTCGAGGAGATGGGTAGCAAACGAGTGTCGCAAGGTGTGAGGAGTGAGTGATCTTTCCATTCCTGCTTGACGCCCATATTTCTTCAACAACTTCCAGAAGCCTTGCCTGGTCATGGCAGCCCCTCGATTGCTGACAAAAAGAACCTCACTCACCCTGCCCTTCAACAAACGTGGCCTTGCCCCCAAGGTATAGCTTTTCACCGCCTCAGTCGCTGCCTCCCCCATTGGTACAATGCGTTCTTTAAACCCTTTGCCACGTGCAATCAGAAAACCCACCTCCAAGTTGACGCGCCCAACGGCAAGTGTGATCAATTCGGTAACGCGCAACCCGGTGCCATAAAGAAGCTCTAACATGGCAACGTCTCTCTGGCCCAAAGGAAGATCTGGATTTGGCTGCGCCAGCAACCGCTCCACCTCTGCAACACTGAGCACAGTCGGAAGCTGGCGTCGAAGTCGGGGCGATGTCAGATTCGCCACTGGACTCTTTTTCAGGTGGCTGTCACGGACCATGAATTTAAAAAAGCCGCGCATCGCCGAAAGGAGTCTTGCCCTACTCCTGGGAGCCAAGCCCTGCTCCTGGGCTCGGGAAAGGAAAGCCATGATCTCGGGGAACCGAACCTGGCTCCAGTTATCTATCCCGTGATCTTTAAGGTAATTCAGAAACTTAAGCAGATCGGCACTGTAGGAGGCACGGGTATTGGCGGCAAGACCCTTCTCTACAGTAAGATAATCAAGATAAAGATCCAGATGGGTTTCCATTGCCTTTAAACTACTTCACATTTTGCTCGGGAAAAGCCATCCTAGCCTTTGTTTTTCCAATAAAATCAAATTTTTCTAAAATCGACGAGAACATAGCAGATGCCCCCTATGGAGTCAACCGCAAAGCCCGTTGGCTACTGCCATGAAGCAGCAGCTACATTTGGCCCGCATATGTCAGTTGGCATTTACCATTTCAATGCTGCGCCCCAAGCTTACTCTGCCTTACATGTAAAATGACAGATGCAAAATGGGCAATGAGAAATGCGAAATGTAAAATGGTCTTGACCTTGGCTGTTGGTTGTGGCACTTTGTTGGGAGTTTTTTCAGAATTGCCAAACTGTGGATATCTTTAGTAAAAAACTAGCGAGCTATTGAAATGGGCCGCAGGAAACGTCGCCAACGCTCTGCAAGACCTCGATCCAGCAGTGAAAAACTGCAAAAACTGTTTGCCCTCTTCGAACCCAAAGACAAGGTCTTGATAACCATTGATGCCGATCCTGACGCCATGGCATCCGCCATAGCACTGAAGCGGCTACTCTGGCACAAGGTTCACTCAGTTACCATCGCCCACTTCAACGACATCGTCCGATTTGACAACGTTACCATGGTGCGGCTTCTCAAGATCCCTTTGGTCAAACTGCAGCAAATTGATGTTCAAGCTTTCTCCAAAACCCTTCTGGTGGATAGCCAACCTCACCATCATGAGGCTTTCTGCGACTTCCACTACGATGCTGTCATCGATCACCATCCCATTACCATGACAGTTGAAGCCCCGTTTGTAGACATCCGGCCCAGTTACGGGGCTACCGCCACCATGATGACCGAGTATTTGCGCGCGGCTAAAATCCGTCCTTCAAAAAGTCTGGCTACCGCCCTTCTCTTCGCCATTCGGGTGGACACCCACAATTTCGAGTTGCATGCCTTTGATGACGATGTCAAAGCATTCCATTACCTCTTTCCGCTTGCCAACATGAATCTACTCCGTAAGATTGAAATATCCGACATGGGAGTCAGGGATCTCAAGTACTTTCAACAGGGTTTGGAAAACAAGCGTATCATCAAGGGCAAAATTTTTACCCACCTCGGGCAGGTCCATTCTCCAGACATTTTGGTACTCCTTGCCGACTTTTTTATGAGATGTCATGAAGTTGGTTGGGCTGTGGTCTCAGGTGTTTACCAGAAAAACCTGGTGGTAATCATACGAAATGATGGATTCAGAAAAAATGCCGGCTCCAAGGCGATCAAAGCCTTTGGTAGGTTGGGGAGTGCTGGTGGCCATCGAGCTATGGCCAGGGCTGAAATTCCCCTCGCTAATCTGGACGGCCACCTCAGAAAGACAGATCTTTCCGATCTGGGTCGATTTGTGATCCGCCAATTTAAGAAGACTTTGGAGAGTTGAAGAGAAGATGGAGGTTTCAGGTTTCAGCTTTCTTGTTTTTCTTTCCTGACACCTGACACCCGACACCTGAAACCCTGAGACTGAGTTTACGAGCCATGCTCAGTCCTCCTGTTGTTTTTGCTCAGCCAGACCCGCAGCTATCTTTTCAGTATGGTACATCATCTCCTGGATATGCTTGTCCTTTTTCTCAAGGCGTTGCTTTAGGGTTCGGTTTTCTTGCCGCAACTGTGAAACCTCTGACTTGGCAAAAATACCGCGGATTTTTGCATAGAGAACTGCTGCTATTGCCCCGAGAACTGCCCCTAGAGCCAGACCTATCCACAAGTAAAAGCTTGGATTTTCCACCGGATATCACTCTCCTCCCATAGTCAAAGGTTTCAGTGTTCAGTGTTCGGGTGTCAGCCTTATCCTTCATCATTCAGATTTCAGTGTTCGGATTTCAGTGTTCAGGTAACTGTATTTGGGATTCAAGTATAGCCACTGTGTTTTTTCTTCCTGACAGTTGACACCTGAAACCTGAAACCCTGAAACGCAGTCTCCGGAAGCTCTCGTCACGCCAGCACTCCAATACTCCTAACCTTCCTGTGGTTATTGCTGGCGACCCTATCTAAGAACGGGGCTGAACTGGCCTAAGGATCAGATTTTCGAGTTTTAAATGTTTGCCAACTACTCTTTGTCCAGAATTACCACCTCTATCTTCCCAGCCAATTGGTCCCTGAAATGCTCGGCGTCAGTCTGATCCCCAACAATGGCTCCATAGTGCATAGGAATGGCTACCTTGGGATCGATTGCCCGTGCCGCCTGGATCGCCTCATCGGCCGTCATCACATAGGTACCCGATACGGGCAGTAAGGCGATATCGGTTTCAATGTCATTCATCTCGGAAATGAAGTCGGTATCACCTGCATGATAGACACGGACTCCACCAATGCTAACTATGAATCCCAACATCCCGGCATCTTTCGGGTGAAACTGTTTGTTGACATTATAAGCGGGAACCGCTTCAACCTCCACGCCCTTTACAGTCAACCGCTCTCCGGCCTTCATGGTTTTGACATCCCCTTGAAGCTTTGTTGCTGAAGCGACATCAGTGACAATAACCGTGTCTTCCTTCTGGATCTTGGCCACGTCAGCCGGGGAGCAATGATCAAAATGTTCGTGGGATATCAAAATAATATCAGCAGGAGTCTTTGATTTTATCTCATATGGGTCAAAGTAAATAACAGGGTCCCCGTCCAGCCGATAGCTGTCGTGACCAAGCCAGGCTAGACGCTGTATCAACTCATGAATCATTGTGGTCTCCTCTCTAAACCTTCGTAGTCAGTGGTCTAGTCTTTGCTAGCATGACCGGAAAACGCTTGCTGACACTTACGTAAAAAAACATACAAAGCACCAGCACCACCGTCGCAGGGCTGCGCCGTGGCGAAAGCAAGCACCATCTGCTTGAGCCGACCACGTTTGAGCCAGTTTGACATCCGCTCCTTGAGGATAGGAATCTGATCTCGCGAATTGAGTCCCCGTCCGTGAATGATCAGCACGCACCGCAGCCCCTTGATCACGCTGGAAAGTATGAAGCGCTCCACCGCCTCGCGTGCCTCTGCCGTTGTCATTCCATGGAGGTCAAAATGGGCCTGAATAGAAAAATCACCGCGCCGCAGTTTCGCCAGCAAGTCAGGATCGGCTCCTACAACCGCACCCTCTATGTATTCATCAGTATATTCAATATCAAAACTCCCTTCACCGCTCACCAGATCAACCAGTTGCGCATATGCCTCCAACTCTCCTTCCAGTAGCGGCCGTCTGCTCGGCTTGGACAGCGGACCAGGAACTCTCGCTTTCACCCTTTTGGCTTGTAAGGGCTCCACCCCAGCCATCGCCTCCCGAAACAAACCTTCCCCTTCCTCGGCTCCTCTGCCAGATTCCGGCTGGTTCGGGGCGCATGACTCCCCCTCCGGCACAGGAATTTTCTTACCCTCTTTGTTATCGGCTTGAGTCTCAGCCTGAACCTGCTTGAGCATGTCGCCGAGACAGGAAAAGGGCGTATTGAAGCTTTCACTAGAATCAGACTTCGGGGCTTGAGCACTCCGAGAAGTATTTCTCTTGCGTCTCTTTTTCATTGTGAACTCGCTGAAATATTGTTCTTTTATAGCACACGAGAATGTGTTATGAAAGCGTCCATGCATCCCCCTAAACTGATCGCAAGTCAGCCTGAACTGGGCAAATTTCTTGAAGATATCAGCGATGCGAAGCACTTAGCTGTAGATTCTGAATCAAACAGCTATTTTGCCTACAGACCGCGGGTCTGTCTCATTCAGATCTCGCGGAACCATGAAGACTTCATCCTCGATCCTCTGGCCCTGGAAGACATCTCTCCTCTCGGTCGTATTTTTGCCGATCCCTCGATTGAAAAGGTTTTACACGCGGCTGAAAATGACCTGATCGGTTTTAAAAAGGACTTTCGGTTCCAGATGCAGAACGTCTTTGATACTTCAGTGGCGAGCCGCCTCCTGGGACGGAGTAAACTGGGGCTTGCTAAAATTCTTGCAGAGGAGTTCGGCGTTAAGCTGGATAAAAAGTACCAGCGCTGCAACTGGGAAAAGCGACCTTTATCCCCTGAACAGCTTTACTACGCCCAACTGGACACCCACTTCCTCATAGATCTGAGGAATCGGCTTCACGGTGAACTCCTGAAAAAAAATCTCTGGGCCCAGGCGCAGAAAGAACATCTGCGGTTAGAGAAAATTCGGTTGAATCCCCCGAGAAAGTGGGATCCAGATGGTTACCTCCGGTTAAAAGGGGCCCAGAAATTATCTGAGCCTTCCCTGCGAGTTCTAAAGGAACTATCCGCTTATCGCGAGCGTTTGGCCCGTAGTGTCAACAAAGCTCCTTTTCGAGTTATGAACAATGAATTCATGGTCAGAGTGGCCCGCGAAATGCCGAGGGACATGGCTTCTTTGCTGCGAGTGCGCGGCTTGCCCTCGCGCTTTAAAGGCAAGGGGGCTGCGAGGCTTTGGCAAGTCATCAAGAGAGCGAGGTCATAAGCTCGAACCATAAAGACCGCGCTGGGTACAAAGACTTTTGTCCGGGCAGGACCTCAAGAGCACAATTGAGATCCTAATCCGGAACAGGAGATGTGGAATTTTCTATCCGAATTGTCGCTGCGTGCACATGTGACACATCCTTTGTCTCTTGGCACTCTTGGTGGAAAAACTATTGTAAATCGAAATGCTTTCGGGTAATGTTGCGTGACAACTTCCAAGAGAGATATGAAAGGCTTAGATCGTGGAAAGCGGAACCCATATTGATATCAAACCGGCGTTGCACCTCCCCAAAGACTTGAAGGATCATATACTTACAGACCAGAGACTCAGCCAGCACCAGAAGTTTGTACTCTTTACCCTTTACTACCTAGATTCCAAGGGCAAGTTAAATGAATACGGGACCTATGTCCCTCACTTTCTCAACCTGAAAGAAGAAGACTTCAAAAAGAATATCTCCGACCTTGTCCGCCACAAATATCTTCGGTTTGACAACAACTCCCTATCCCTCAACATTCGCCCCCTACGATATGGAGTCAGCCTGTCCGCCTGAACCCATTCTCAGACAATTCATATCTCTCACAGAGATCACGGGGCACTCAGAGAGCTCCAAAACAAAATAGAATGTAAACTGCCAGATTATGGCTTATGTCTTCTTGACAACGGACGGTCATTGACCTATAAACCAATACTCCTACATATTCACTAGGAAAGGAAATGTATGAGCGAATGCTTTCGACTGCAGGACGTTTTCAAGTCCTATACATACGATCAGGATAAAGTGCGCTCTCCTGAAGAAACGGTGGCTCATGTGCGAGAGCGCTTCGCCGGCGTGAATTTGGACATATTGGACAAGACCATGCGCATTGATTCCGGCCGCTTGGACATCCCTGTCTACATCAGCCTCTGTGGCACAGATGCTGTGCCGCTCACCTCCACCAAAAAGCAGATGGGGAAAGGAGGTACGGTGATTCAGGCAGAGGCCAGCGCCCTGATGGAACTTGCCGAGCGCTTCAGCTTTTTTTCCTACATCAAGAACACGCGCTTTCCCATGGCCACTTACTCGGAGTTGGACGGTAATACCCTACCCATGGAGATGTTGTGGCAGTCACTCAATGACAACGAGACTGACCTGGAGCTGGGGACTGCTGCCCTGAGAGAGTTACCCTTTCGCTGGACCAAGGGGTGCAACCTCACCAGGGATTCTGAAGTGCTGATCCCCATCGACTGGTTTTACACCATTCACGAGTACAACGGCCCTGCCGCCGGCAACGCACTCGAAGAGGCCATACTGCAGAGTTTGTGCGAAGTGGTAGAGCGCCACGTCTCCTCGGTAATCAGCCACGATCGAATGGTCACCCCAAGCATCGATCCGGCAAGTGTACAAGATCCAGCGGCGCGGGAACTGCTTGACAAGTTTGCCGCACAATCTCTTGAAGTTTTTATCAAAGACTTTTCTTTGGACACTGGAATTCCCACAATAGGTACTCTGGCCTGGGATCCCAGCACTTTTCCCGACAGAAGCGAAATCGTTTTCACTGCCGGCACCACCACTAATCCAGAGAAATCCCTCGTCCGTGCTCTCACTGAGATTGCTCAGCTAGCGGGAGATTTCCAGAACCGCACCAGTTATCGGCCGACTCTCCCCAAGTATAAGAATTTGGAGGACGCCAGCTACATAACCTCTGCAGCGCCTGTGGTGTCCATAAAGAGTCTGCCCGACCTCACCCACGACAACTTCAAGACCGAAATAGAGCGTTGTGTTTCCGCCCTTTCTCGTCTCGGCCTAGAGGTGCTGGTCATCGATGTAACCCACCCAGAGCTGGGGATCCCCTCTGTCTATACCATAATACCCGGAGCCCATTTCCGAGATCGTACCAGGGATTCCAGCGTGGTTTTCCACGCTGCCAAGATACAGAGCCAGACCGTGGAGGGACCACAGGCAGTGGCAGGAATCCAGAAAATGATTGAATCATTTCCTAACCGTTACGATCTGCACTTTTTCATGGGATTAGCCCTGGAATATCAGGAAAAACCGAGGGAAGCGCTGAGCGAGTTTGAAACAGCCCTGGATCTGAATCCCGGCCCACTGGATATAGCCAGCGTCCACACACATATAGGCGTATGCCTGAAGGACATGGAGGACTACAAAGGCGCCATCGAAGCTCTAGAACGGGCAAGGGAGTTTGATCCCAATCTTAAGGAGATCTATAATCTGCTGGGGTTCTGCTACTTCAAACTCAAAGAGCACCAACGCTCTATTGAGCAGTTCGAAAAAGCCCTGGAGATAGATCCCGGGTCCGCCATCGACTACGCCAATATCGGCTCAAATCTGCGAGAGATGGGTCACAAAAAAGAAGCCATTCGTCTCTACCGGATAGCCCTCGAAATGGATCCCACCATTGAGTTTGCCCGGGAAAGCCTCACACGCTTGGAAGGAGAGTCAGAAGTAAGCGAGAAAGGCTAGACAGGCGAGACAGGCAAGAAAGGAGACCAAAACAACAGACAGGATTGCCTTTTTTCCCTTTCTCGCCTTTCTCGCCTCAAACGCTATGCGCTTTGCGCAAAGAATATGGCCCAGATATCCAAGCCGATCATGGTCACAACCGCCGCCCCTTTGAAAACCATAGCAAAGACCCGACCCAGCAGAGCCCCCCACCCCACCCGCATAGCTTCGTCCATCTTTCTCTGTTCTAAATACGTCATCGAGAAGGCCCCCACGAAAGCACCGAAAAAAGCTCCCACTATGGTACCAAAACCAAAGAGCATAGGTGACAACGCAACCGCTCCCAATATCCCGCCAATCATCGTCCCCACCATTGCTTTTCTTGTCCCACCATAGCGTCGGGCTCCCCAGAGGCCTGCGGTAAAATCCAGCAGTTCAGCAACTACCGCAAGTGCTATGAGGCCCAACAGTAATTGTGTGGTAATTATGGCAAAATCTGTGAGCCAACCATAAAAGACGGACGCAGCAAGTATTAACCAAGTTCCCGGCAAACCGAGTACTACCGCAATCAGGCCAGCCGGCATTGTCAGGATCAGTATTACCAGGGCCAAGATTTTCAGAACATCCATGAGTAAGAGCTGCATTTAGAAGTAGTGGTATTTCTTCCCTTGGAGGATCGTACCCAAAATTCGAAATTGTCCTGCGGACTCCCCACCCATCGGGTGGGTCCCCAGTTTCGAAGCACGAAGCACGAAACAAATCCGAAGCACCAAATCTCAGGGTTTCAGGTGTTCCGCCGGAGGCGGATCAGGTGTCAGGAAAAAAAACAAAAAGCCTGAAACCTGAACACTGAAACCTGCATTAGAACCGGCTCGGCATGCTCTGGGGTAGGAGCCGCTGCTGGCATTGTCTCATGAAAAACTTATCGGTCATACCTGCTATGAAATCACGGACCACTTCCGGAGGTGAGTGGGAATCGATGTATTCTTGGGAC
>JBFFBS010000153.1:0-8720 GCA_041560295.1 Syntrophobacteria bacterium
AGATCGCGAAAGAGACCGCCGATGAGGCTGTACTTGTTCCGGCCCATGCCTGGACCCCTCACTTTTCAGTGCTTGGGGCCAAATCGGGCTTTGACAGCCTGGAGGAATGTTTTGAGGACTTGACCCCACTGGTTCCCGCTATTGAGACCGGTCTTTCCTCTGATCCGCCCATGAACTGGAGACTTTCCTCCCTGGATGGTTTACAGCTCATATCCAACTCCGACGCTCATTCCCCTGCCAAACTCATGCGGGAGGCAAATCTATTTGATACCGATCTATCTTATGCGGCCATCATGAGAGCTATCTCTGAACCGGATAGTCCCGAGTTCCTGGGCACCTTGGAGTTCTATCCCGAAGAAGGCAAATATCACTACGACGGGCATCGTACCTGCGGCGTCCGGTTTTCCCCTGAAGACACCAGAAGGAATGATGGGCGCTGCTCCACGTGCAACCGCAAGGTGACCGTGGGGGTTATGCACCGGGTGGAGAAACTAGCCGACCACCCTTCCGGAAGGCGCTCACCTGGAGCACGCCCATACAAATCCATAATTCCCTTACTAGAAATTATTGCCGAAGTGGAGCAGGTCGGGACTAACAGTAAAAGGGTAAACAGAGCGTACCTAGACCTTCTCAGCAGGCTGGGAAACGAGTACCATGTGCTGGTGGAGGCAGAACTGGAAAGTATCCGTCGGTCTGGTTCAGATCTCTTGGGCGAGGCCGTTAGCCGGGTGCGCTCAGGGCAAGTAGGTATCCAACCTGGCTACGACGGCGAGTTTGGCACCATTCGACTGATTGACAGCCAAGAGCGCGATCAGATCTCCGGCCAGCTGGGCCTTTTTTGATGGGAAAGGAAAGCAAAGAATCCGGACCCAAAGGACCAGATTCATTACGCAAAGCGCTAAGCGCAGAGCGCAAAGCGTGAGCTAAACAGTGAACGGGAAACCGATAATGCGCTGGCTCCTCAACTGTGCATCGTTTACCATGTCCCGTTCATTCTTTTTTTCGCTATGCGCCATGCGCTGTGCTCTATGCGATCTGACGTGGTTCCAAGAACCAGGTTTGCTATTTTGAACAAATTCATCTTTCTTTGGAGACTAGTTCGATTATGCCAGAACATCTCAACGAAGCCCAACGGTTGGCGGTTGAACACACCGAAGGATCCCTTCTCATTCTCGCCGGTGCTGGAACCGGCAAGACCAGAGTGCTTACCCATCGCATAGCTTATCTCATTGAGAACAAGGTCGTTGAGCCAAGACAGGTTATGGCGGTTACCTTTACCCGCAAGGCCACATTGGAAATGACTACTCGCCTGGAGACTCTGTTGTCTCAACCCTCCTGGGTCCGTGAAATCCGTCTGGGTACTTTCCACTCAGTCTCTGGCACTCTGCTCCGCCAGAGCACAAAGGCGGCAGTGAAATTAAAACTCCTTTCTGAACCTGACCAGATAAAGCTTATCAAAGAAATCCTCACACAGCACTCCTTGTCAGGACCTGAGTGGCAGCCCCTCGAGGTAGTCCGCAAGATTTCTTTGGCAAAGGGCCGGCTCCTCTCGCCCGATGATCTGGCTAAAGACAACGAAAGTAAACTCGCCACAGTGTATCGCCTCTACCAGCACACACTGGAACAGGACCATTTGCTTGACTTCGACGATCTGATTAGTAGGCTCGTCTTTCGCTGGGAGGCCGAACCTGCACTACTCTCTCGCCACCAGAAGCTTTTTCGGTTCATTCTGGTAGACGAATTCCAGGACGTAAACGAGGCTCAATACCGTTGGCTTCATCTCTTAGCAGCACCGCATCGCAATCTGTGCGTAGTGGGGGATACGGATCAATCCATCTATGGTTTTCGCGGTTCAAATATAACCATTTTCCAACGGTTCCAAGAAGACTTCCCTGAAGCGCAGCTGATAAGACTTGAACAGAATTTCCGTTCCAGCCAACCCATTTTGGAAGCTGCCGCTGGCGTCATCTCCCACAATGCCAACCCTCTCACCTGCAAGCTTCGGAGCAAGGATACCTCTGGCCCGCTTCTGCGATTAGGTCGACTCGTGGACGAGAGAAAAGAGGCTCACTTTGTGGTGAGTGAAATCGAGCGCCTTTTGGGGGGAAGTAGCCACTACCAGATCTATCAGTCCAAAGACGCTGACTCTTTGGAAGAAAACCAATACGGCTTCGGTGATTGTGCTATACTCTACCGCACTCACGCCCAAAGCCGCCCATTGGTGGAGGCTCTTTCCGCAGCCGGGATTCCCTTCCAGCTCCTAGGAGAAAAAGCCCCTTTTGCCACCCAGGCAGCAGACTCTCTCCTCTCCTACCTCTGCTATGCCCGAGACACTTCAAGCGTGAACCACCTCCAGGTCATCTTCAACCTGCCCCCACGAGGTCTAGGAGAGAAAGCGAGGCAGTGGCTCAATGAAGAGATTGGCAAAGGGATCGACCCTTGGGAAGCCATGCGGCTGGCCAGCAGAAATCTGGACCTTCCTGTTACCTATCAGGCTGCTACCGATATGCTGAGGCGAACAGTTATTTCGCTCCAAAACTTTATCAATAATCTGTCGCTGTGGGAGGTGCTGGAAAGAGCCTGGGAGGAAACCGGTCTGCACCACCATTTTCAAAGTGGTACATCAGCTAAAGAGAGCTTTCGCTGGCTCCGACTACTCGCGGCGCTCCATGGTGGTAGGCCAGCAACTGAGACCCTACCCGCTTTTCTGGACGATTTGTCCCAGTGGCGAACTGGTGATTTTTTCGATCCCCGGGCTGATGCAATATCACTAATGACCATACATGCTGCCAAAGGTTTGGAGTTTCCCGTGGTCTTTATCTGTGGCCTTGAGCAGGACCTCTTGCCACTGACTCATCCGAATCAAGGAAAAGAAGCCCTACAGGAGGAACGCCGCCTCTTCTACGTTGCAATGACCAGAGCTCGTCATCTCTTGGTGCTTTCAACTACGAGCCAGAGATTCCTCTACGGAGAACGTCGCACCTGCAAGGTTTCACCTTTCATCAAGGAAATCCCGAGCCATTGCCTCGAAGAGATCTCCGTGCCTGCCGGCAAAAAGAAAAAACCCCCCAAGGAAAAACAGCTCTCTCTATTTTAGCGCTTGCCGTCATCTCTCATTTCATATTTATCATTGTATTAAGGGACAGTAATAATGATGCCATTTACTCACTCTGCAGAATGACAAATAGGTAATGCGAAACGAGAAATGTGTCTACTGCCCGCTGCAAGCTGTCAGCTGCCTGCTGATGTGGTTGCTCTTTGCCATCCTTTATGGTAACTCCATGGACTGATTGGAGAAATGTGATTATGGTCGCTCAAAGCGCCAACAGCCTCTCTTCCGACTCAGTGCTTCAGCAACCGGTACAGGCCATAAAGGGAGTTGGACCGCGAATAGCCCAACACTTAAAGGCCAAAGGATTGTTTACTGTAGAGGAGCTTCTCTTCAATCTGCCCCTCGGCTACTTGGACCAACGTGGTGGTATACAAATCAGCCGTCTGCGCCCGGGAGATTACGTTAGTTTTGTGGCAACCGTCTTCGGTGGTGGACGCGAAGTGTATTATCGCCGCCGCCGAATCTATGAGGTGACCTTCAGCGATGGTACCGGCGTGGTCACGGCCAAATGGTTTCGCTACAGCCGTTGGCTCACCCAGCGCTTGCAAGGCTTGAAAGGAAACATAAGGGTGAGCGGCACTTTGCGTGTTTTCGGAGGTCAGCTGGAAATTCATCACCCTGAACTGGAGGAACTACAAACGGCGGCACAGGAGGAAAGTGGTTCTATCGCGCCTCGCTACAGCCCCATCCCTGGTGTCGCCCCTAAAACCTACCGCCGCATCATGAAGGAAGCTGTCAGCAAATTTGTCCCTCAAGTGGAGGAGACACTGCCGGCTGCTGTTCGCGATTACTTTAACCTTATTGACTTGCAGACCGCCCTGCATCAGGTTCACTTCCCCAGTGAGTTCCTTAAACCTGATGATGTCCACCAGCTTTCACCGGGGCTACGTCGCCTCATTTTTGAAGAGCTCTTCTTTCTCGAACTTTTAATCATACGTAGTCGTGAGATACTGGCTAGCGAAACAGGGCATGTCATGGTCCTGGATCGAGATTTTCTTCGCCGGGTTGGGAAATTGCTTCCCTTTACTCTCACTAGAGCCCAAAAAAGGGTCATGAGAGAAATCGCTGCCGATCTCAGTCAAACACGTCCCATGAACCGACTGGTCCAGGGAGACGTGGGGTGCGGCAAGACTGTGGTCGCATTGCTCACGGCATTCATAGCTATCTCCAATGGATTTCAAGCGGCAGTAATGGCGCCCACCGAAATTCTCGCTCATCAGCATTTTGTCAATCTAATGCCCTATGCCGAAACTCTCGGGGTAAAGCTCGTTCTGTTAACCTCCAAACTGAAATCCAGGGAGAAACAGATAGGTACTGAAGCTATTGCCGAAGGTGAGGCTCGCCTGGTCATTGGCACCCATGCCTTGATCCAGAAACATGTCACCTTCCAGCGACTCGGACTGGTGATCATAGATGAACAACACCGCTTCGGAGTCCTCCAACGAATGGCCCTGCGCCAGAAAGGTGGAAGTCCTCACGTCCTGGTAATGACAGCAACCCCCATACCTCGGACCCTGGCCATGACCGTCTACGGAGATTTGGATGTTTCTGTTATTGACGAATTACCTCCTGGCAGGACTCCGGTGCAAACACGTATAATTCATGCCAAGCAGCGGTACAAAGCGTACGAACTTCTGCGGCAGGAATTCAATCAGGGCCACCAAGCCTATATCATCTATCCGTTGGTGGAAGAGTCGGAAAAGTCGGATTTAAGAGATGTCACCTCCATGACTGAGCATTTGGGTAAAGAGGTCTTCCCTGATATTCCTTTGGCCATGCTACACGGTCGCATGGCTGCCGAAGAAAAACAAAGAATCATGGCAGCCTTTGCCAGCAAACAATTCCAGCTTCTGGTGGCCACTACTGTTATCGAAGTGGGCATTGACGTACCTGACGCCACGGTAATAGTAGTGGAGCATCCGGAGCGATTCGGACTGTCCCAGCTTCACCAGTTACGAGGCCGGGTGGGCCGCAGTATCCATGCTTCTTACTGCCTCCTGATATACGAAGGGGGTGGTCTTGAAACCAGACAGCGACTGGCCATTATGGAGCAAAGCAACGATGGCTTCCGCATAGCTGAAGAGGATCTCCGTTTACGGGGACCGGGAGACCTCATAGGTTTACAGCAAGCAGGCTTCATGGACTTGAAACTTGCCAACTTGGTAAGGGACGCTGAAACCCTGGCGGCTGCTAGGCGAGCCGCTCTGACCTTGATAGAGAAGGATCCAGAACTAGCCAAGCCATCACATGCAGTTATTCGAGCTAAACTTCAACGCCAGAGCCACCAGGCCGCCGACTTGTTGCAAACCTCTTAACTGCCTGAACCGAGTCAACTACACGGAGCACAAAAGACAGAAGGCCAAAAGCAGAGCTTCCATTAACGGCAAACGAATGAGGTCATGATTCTACAACGGCTCACCTTATTAAAGGACTTTCCCCAAGAATGCATGTTTGATGTTTATACATTGAAGCTATTTCCGAGTTGAGGTCTCATTTGGAAGTGAAAATGTCTTCCTGGTGTTTCTTCTGTCGTTCCGAGGCTCCGGCCTGGTCACTTCAAGCTCAGCTGTGGGCGGGTGAAGGCACCCCCTCCCTGTTCCCGCCTACGGCGGGCCAGGGGCTCCCCCACCCACAGCTGCGGAAATGGTACAGGCCTCCCGCCAGTCACTGAGAAAAAACACCAGGAAGGCCAATGGGGGAGGCTGGGTAATAACGAGCACCTGAGCCTCCACTCTTTAAGCATCTCAGCTTGGCTAGAGCCAGCATGAAGATTTGGTGTTTTCGCAAAAGGGACTCTGCCATAAGATGGTGCGAATTGCTCGTTGTGGAGCAGCCTCCTCTTTTGGCCTGTGTCGCTGATAACATTCTTGGGAACACTCCTGTCAACGTTTACCATTTACGGTTTACCCTTTTTTGCGCTATGCTCAAGGCGCTCCGCACGTGGCCACACCAGGATTAGAGCTATGCAACGATTGATTTCATTACTAGGGATTCCAGGATTGTTACTCCTTGCCTTCGTTTTCTGCAGGGACCGAAAGAAGCTTTCCTACAAGATTATTGTGGCTGGAATTGGTTTGCAGTTTTTCTTCGCCCTTGTGGTATTGCGCACCCGCATCGGTCATCAATTCTTTTATTGGGTTGGTCGTGGTGCCGAGAAGTTAATCGGCTTTACCGGAGCTGGCTCTCGTTTTGTTTTTGGGGACCTCATGAACGTGGAAAAAATGGGATTCATCCTCGCCTTTCATGTTTTGCCGGTCATCGTCTTTTTCTCCTCTTTATCGGCTATCCTTTATCATTTTGGTGTCCTGCAGTGGCTGGTAAGGCAAATGGCGCGTATCTTTACCCGCACCCTGGGTGTGTCTGGGGCTGAAGCACTCAGTGTCGCAGCCAACGTGTTCGTGGGAATGGTGGAGGCACCTATCTTGGTCCGCCCTTACGTGGAAAAAATGACCGAATCAGAATTGTTCTGTCTTATGAGCGCGGGCATGGCAACGATTGCCGGCAGTGTGATGGCCGCCTACATTGGCATTCTCCAGCCGTACTTTCCCCAGGTGGCCGGCCATATCCTTTCCGCCAGCCTCATGAGTGCTCCTGCAGCCGTGGTTGTCGCTAAGATCATGATTCCTGAAACCGAAACCCCACTCACGGCCGGCAAAGTACAGGTTAGCTATGAAAAACAGGATGTGAACTTCATCGACGCTGCTGCTCGTGGTGCAATTGACGGGGTGCACCTGGCGATCTATGTTGCCGCCATGCTCATCGCCTTCATCGCCCTAGTGGCCATGGTTAATGCTGTTTTCGGATTGTTCGGCACCAGTTTCGAAGCTATTATAGGCTGGATGTTCGCTCCCATAGCATTCCTCATGGGAATTCCCTGGAAAGAAGCCGTGCAGGTGGGATCATTGCTGGGACAAAAAACCGTGCTCAACGAGTTTGTCGCCTATTTAAATCTCGCTAATGGTCTGGCCAGCGGCGATCTCGCCCTGAGTGCGAGATCGATCACCATTGCCACCTATGCACTATGCGGCTTCGCTAATTTCGGCTCACTGGGGATCATGATCGCCGGCATCGGCGGTATGGCTCCGAGCCGCCGCCATGACCTGGCAAGATTGGGATTCCTCTCAATCATTTCAGGAACCCTGGCCGCCTTTCTCACAGCCACCATTGCCGGAGTTCTGGTCTAAAGGAAGTAACGCAAAGCGCTAAGCGCAGAGCGCATAGCGAAAATGATAATAAACTGTGTATGGCAAACTATGAAACTTACAGAGTCAGTGCCATACCCGTTTGCCGTCCACCTTTTACCAAACGCTCTGCGCTTTGCGCTCTGCGTTAGCCTTGGCATTGCTCCAACCGTACCCATGGGTTACATTCGGAGGACACTTAACCACTTTGTTTGACACAAACTGAACCTTATCCCTCAAAGAAGCTTTGTATAATGAAGCAAAATTCGAAGCACTCTATTCAACTTGATGCAGATCAATTGCGTGACCTGTTTCACTCCGGCAAGCGCAAAGAATTTGTAGCAGGAGTGCGTCTGGCCCTACGGCAGATTTTGGCAAAACTACATGTGGAAGGCCACTATGATCAGGTCATAACCCTAACAAAGCAGGATCCTTGCTATCGAGAATTGAACAACACTTGGGAGGAACTGAAGCCAGCGGTTCGGAGTCAGAAATGGCAAGAACTCATGGAAAGACTGGTCCAGATCACCTATGGTACTCGGCCTTACTGCTCACGTTGCGGGGACTGTTGTCACCTGGGAAGCCCATCCCTGCACCCTGAAGATGAAGAACTTCTGAGTCGGGGCGTACTATCAACCCGGCAGATTTACACCCTCAGGCGAGGTGAACCTGTCAAATTTAATATTGACGGGCGGCTCGGCGTCCTTCCCAGCGAACTGATCAAGATCAAACAACACCAGAAGAAGCACCACTGTATCTTTTATGGAAAAAACCAGAGAGGCTGTACCATTTATGATCACCGCCCCCTTCAATGTCGCGTTCAGGCGTGTTGGGCACCTGATGGCCTGGAGAAACTCTGGCAGCAAGCAAAACTCACCAGGCGTCAACTCATCAAAGAGGACCAGGATTTGCTGGAAATGTTGGAAGTCCATGATGAGCGCTGCGATCCCAGAAAATTAGATGCAGCCTTTACCCGCTTACATGATACCGGAGATTTGGCAGTTTTGGATGAGGTGCTGGACCTACTCCGCCAGGATACTGCCATCCGTGCTTTTGTCACAAAAAAACTCAACCGTGAGGACGAAGAACTGGACTTTCTGCTGGGTCGACCACTGGTAGAGATCGTTCGTGCCTATGGGATGAAGGTCGAAAAGGATGAAAATGGTGTATATCACCTGGTTTCAGACCAATAAGTCTTCGCAAAAATCTACTATTTCGGTTTGTAATGATTACCTTGCATTTGCGGCTTGTTTCAAATTAGAAATTGTCCTTCCTGCTCCCACCCGTCGGGCTGGCCCCCATTGGCATATGGCTTGCATCTAGCTAAGGATGGTCTGAAAAGTAGTTTCTCTACCTAATGGGATACAGCTTTATTGGGAGAGGCTCGAGGTGGACTGTGGTTGAGGTCACAACCTTCTTACCATTAT
>JBFFBS010000154.1:0-8691 GCA_041560295.1 Syntrophobacteria bacterium
AGCAGGAGGTGAGATGAAACAGTTCTACCTTGTGTTCGGGCAGTACGACATGGTCGTGATCAGCGAGTTTCCGGACGATGAAGCAGCAACCAAGGCTGGACTCATCCTCGGTTCAGCAGGTTCAGTTCGCACCGAAAGCTGCCGCGCCTTTACAGAAGACGAATACCGGAAGATCATCGCCGCTCTGCCCTGAGTAGTCGTACAGAGCAAGCTGTCTCAAGGTAGCAAGTACTGCTCGGGTATGCACACCAAACTTGACCGTGCAGCAGGAGCGGTGAAGTGCGCCGTAGATCTCGAGCGAGCGGGCAGAGATTTTGGCAGAGTTAAATCGTTAGTATGTAGTCTTTCCTACCATCTTTCTTAAAGTTTACGTACTCTCATCTACGTTTTTCCCCTTCAGAGGCACGTCCCACATTCTGTGCTAGAGTGTTTAGAGCTAATAGTGTGAATTAAGGGATGTAATTCACACTTTCCAAGCGCACTAGGTGAGAGTTTACATCTCTCATCAACATTTAATCGATCTTGCCCCAATTCGTTGCTCTTAAGCGCCGTAAAATATTTTCATTAGCCCATGGCTTGGTCTCCACTCGCCAACCTAAGATAATCTGCCTGTACCACTTCAAGTGATCAGTCAGGTCACCCAAATCTTACGCATATTACAGGGGGATAATGTGCAATTGCAATTTTGTACGAAATCGAAAGAAAATAACAGAAAAACCAAGGTACCGTTAAACCGTTAGATTGTAAATAACATGGTTATCATAAGAATATTTCTCCATTTTTAATGCATGAGAAAGATGCAGAAATATTTTCATATGTTATGGGGCTGTCGACAGAATTGCCCTTGGTTCCTAAGGGGTTACGCTTTGTGCATAACTCATGTAGGTGAAATCAGTTTTTCAGGGCTTACCGCATTTGAACGATGCCAGACTCAGCTATATAATGCTACCTAGGCTCAAAACCCTTCCCGCTTTCTCATTTTCAAGAAACCCTGCTTGCGCCTTTTGTTGTTTGTAGCTGCCAAGACTCGGGCCTACCACACTAAAAGGGTGATTAATCTCCAACAGAGCCTATTAAACCACTCCTATGTTATTGGGAAGGAGGTGGGAGTATGGCTAGAATCCTTCTGGTGGATGATGAGCAGTACATCCGCCGACTTTACACCGAGGAGCTTTCTGAGGAGGGACACGAGGTCTTCACTGCGGCTTCAGGACATAATCTTCTGAAAAAGATTGACTCTCTCCAACCCGAAGCGGTGGTTCTGGACATCAGGCTCGTGGACTACGACGGCTTAGAACTTCTGCAAGAGATCCGCAATCTCTACTACGACCTGCCGGTCATTTTATGCACCGCGTACGATACATACAAATATGATCAAAAGTCTATTGCCGCTGACTACTACGTGGTCAAATCATTTGACCTCTCGGAGCTGAAGATGGCAATACATAGAGCCATCGTTGCAGATACTTCAATCCGGCTGATCGTGTAGTGACTGCGATCTGATCTGACAGCTTTTTTTCCCTTCAGCACTTCCAGTCCTCTGTACCTGAGGAGAATAGGTTCATGGCAGCGGATGGCAACCCTCCCATAGATCCCAAAATGGTGGCCTTAGAGTACAGAAAGGAAAGTAATATGAACTTTCCCATAAAACAAGATAGACGCCATCAGCGAAGAGCCGAATGTAATTTGACCGCCAGGATTCACAGGGCTTCACGTTCTTTCGATGGATTAATTAGAAATGTAAGCGACAATGGAGTATTTCTCTGCTCTTCTCAGAAACTACTTCCTGGTGAGTGCGTTCGTATAAATGTCGAACCGACGGGCTGTGCTCCTCTGATAATTGACGCTGAAGTAGCCTGGTCTCACATACTCAGGCACGACGAGCCTAATGGTTTATATGCAATAGGTTTTCGTCTTATTGATGTGTCTCTGATGCAAACCGCAACCTAGCTGACTTAGCTGAAACCGTCTTTACTCTGACAGAAACCCAGAGGACCAATTTCCTGATGGAAAGCCTTAATATCTTCGGCAGAATCCTTTACTAACTTGCGTTCGTTAGTTTCTTCGCATTGACTGTATTGTCTGCATAGCCCTCAGATGGATTCTCACATAAAGTGCATATCATACTTTAATATACACTTTATTCCCCGAGATCTAGCTACCATATCCTGGGGTAAATACTCTGTTGCGTGAGCTATGAATCAAGTGATGTAATCGACATTTTTGCAGTTCTGGAGGGTTATTTGTTATACTATCACTATGGTTGCAAAAGCCTCTCAGAAGATCGCAGAAGCTTTGAGCAGATGGCGTTTGCACCAGCATGTTTATCTCTCGGTTCTCGCTATTCTCATCGGCATTCTTGGAGGCTACGGTGCCCTTCTCTTTCGCTACGCCATCAAGGTCGCACAATTCTGTTTTTATCAGAACACCAACGATATTTTAACCTTTGCCCACACCCTACCGGCCTATCTTATAATCGGCCTGCCCGCCCTGGGCGGTCTCGTCGTTGGCCCTATCATTTACTTTGGCGCTCGTGAAGCCAAGGGACACGGGGTGCCGGAGGTCATGGAAGCCGTTGCCCTCAAAGGAGGGCGCATTCGCCCGAGGGTGGCTCTCGTTAAAATCCTGGCTTCGGGCATTTCCATTGGTTCTGGTGGTTCTGTGGGTCGGGAAGGCCCTATTGTCCAGATCGGCTCATCCATTGGCTCAAGTCTGGCACAGATACTCAAAGCGCCCCACATGCGGCAAAGGACTCTCGTGGGCTGTGGAGCCGCTGCCGGGATTGCTGCCACCTTCAACGCGCCAATTGCCGGGGCACTCTTCGCCGTAGAAGTGCTCTTGGGCGATTTCGGCCTCGCCACCTTTTCCCCGGTGGTACTTTCCTCGGTTACTGCCACCACCATCTCACGTTACTATTTCGGTGATTTTCCAGCTTTTATCATCCCCACTTATAAATTGGTCTCCCTCTGGGAATTCCTTTTCTATCCTGTGCTGGGCGTGGCTGCCGGCTTCGTTGCTCTCTTATTCATTTTCAGTTTGTATAAATGTGAAGATCTTTTTGAGGCCCTAAGGATCCCAGAATATCTAAAGCCTGCACTGGGTGGTCTCATGCTCGGCTGCTTGCTCTGGAAATACCCTTATGTATTCGGAGTGGGTTACGGCTCTATTAACCTCTCACTCAAGAACCAATTGCCGGCCCTGCTTCTTCTCACTCTGGTCTTCGTCAAAATACTTGCCACCTCAATTACTATTGGCAGCGGCGGCTCAGGAGGTATATTTGCACCCTCCCTGTTTATCGGGGCCATGACCGGCGGATTTTTCGGCTATTGCGTGCATGAGCTCTTTCCTTTGCTCACAGCCAATTCCGGCGCCTATGCCCTGGTAGCCATGGGAGCCCTGGTTGCAGGCACCACCCATGCACCCATCACCGCCATCATTATTATCTTCGAACTGACTGCTACCTATAAGATTATCTTGCCCCTGATGATCACCTGTATTCTCAGCACGATCATTACCACTTCTCTGAAACGCGGTTCCATCTACACAATCAAGCTGTTTCGCAGGGGTATAGAGATCTCGCACGGCTGGGAACAGAATATCCTCCAAGCTATGAAGGTTCGAGACATCATGAGCGATCAGGTGGTGACTATTCTGGAAAATACTCAGTTAGTGGATGTAATCAACCTTCTCAAAACGCAAGATGCCTCCTATCTGCACGTCGTCGGTGAAAACAATGAACTCATAGGCATTATCTCCTTTCGCGACATCCGACCCGTGCTTCAAGAGGAAACCCTGAAACGGTTAGTTATTGCCAGAGATGTAGCCACCACAGACATCACTACCATACGTCCTTCAGACAACATCCAGCTTGCCCTCCAGGAAATGGGGAGCAGAGGAATTTCTCAACTCCCGGTTGTGGCCGAGGATGATAGCAGGAAGGTAATTGGTACCTTGAGCAAAAAGGATGTGCTGGCAGCCTATGACAAGGCAGTGTTTCAGCGGGAAATAGAGGAGTATTAACCCGGATATTTCATGAGTTGCCTGCTGCGACCGCGAAACTGGGAACCCGCTTGCGGGACTGAGCGGAGCGCAGCGAGCGCGAATTATATGACCGTCCTTCCGGGCGTCCTCGGGTGTTGGTTCCTGCGACGTACCGTTCAGGTACGCCTCGGATCCAACTCCCTGTGGTTGCCCGGTGACACAGCCATCTCCACGGTCTCGCGACATCAATTCATGAAACATCCGGGTTAAGAATCCCTCCTCACCACCACAAACGGATTCTGGGGAAAACTGTACAATCATGGATTCAAGGGACAAAGGGCCATTGACGACTGAGAAGCCCCCCATCTACATCGTTTCCGGTGGGACGGGGAGCAGCGGTGAGCAATTGGTAAACACTGTACTGGCGCAATTCCCCGAGAACCGAGTGGAAGTGGTCTTGGTATCTCAAGTGCGCCAGCTGGAGGAGATCGAGAAAGTTGTGGCTCAAGCTGCCACCACCGGCGGCACCATAATCCATACCTTGGTGGATGGCCGCTTGCGTGGAGCACTGCTCCGGCTGGGGCAAGAGAGAAGTGTGGTGACTATTGACCTAATGGGCCCCTTGTTTTCCCGTTTGACTGATGTGCTGGGGCGGGAACCAGTCGGCCAGCCCGGGTTATACCGGCAGCTGCATCAATCTTACTTTGACCGAATAGAGGCCATTGAATTTTCGATATCCCACGACGATGGCATGAAACCCGGAGATTTGTCTCTGGCTGATATTGTGCTGCTCGGAGTGTCACGTGTGGGTAAAACCCCGCTCAGTGCGTATTTGGCCGTTCTGGGCTGGAAGGTGGCTAACGTGCCCTTGGTTATGGAGCTGCCCCTGCCGCCGAAGCTGTTTCAGATCAATCCCCGGCGTGTGATAGGTTTGAGCATTGAACCCGATCAGCTTATAGTTCATCGCCAGCGGCGACAGAGTGAATTGGGTTTATCTCGAGCTTCGTCCTACACTGATCCAGTAAAGATCTATGAGGAGGTGGAAGCTGCCCGCAAAGTTTTTCGGAGAGGTGGTTTCAGCGTGATAAGTGTCACCAATAAACCTATCGAAACCATTGCCAACCAAGTCATTAGGCTGATCAGCAGACGGTTTAATGCAGAAAGCCGTAAACGCTGAGTAAAAAATTTAAGCCTACACAATTTTGTTTGGATGCGGTCTGATTTCAAAAGGTAATTAGTCACAGTCCGCACCTGTCTTTCAAAAGATTAGATAACATACTTTAATCCACACTTTTCCTACTTGAGATCCAGCTACCATATTCTGGAGGAAAGACTCTGAAGGGTGAAGTGTTGAGGATGCAAGGTATACTCCTTTGCTGGTGGGGTATGGCTTCACTCGAGAAGCCCACGCTAAATGAAAGAGGCAGTTTTTTTATTGACCCAATCGAGGCCTCGGCTGTATCCTGCCTATAGAGAGTGTCTTTTCTTAATCCACAAGCAACCGTCTGAAGGGTGATGAATGAATCCCAAAATGTGCCTCAAATACTCCTAATGGAACCTTGACTGTTCTGTTGGGAGTCTAAGATCGTAGCCGAGATTCTCCTGGACCAGCTTCCGCCTTAAGTTTGACAGTATACCTCAACGAGAAACCTCCTCGCCTCCATAAGCACTCCACCTTTTTTTGCGGCCCTCATCCTCCAGTTGACTACTCTTTTACACCTCTTCACTGATCACTTCTAGGTTAGAACAAACGGTAGAGGAACGAAAATATATCCTTTTTTCCTAGCTGAGAAATTAAGGTTAGGAGGTGATTTTCATGTTCACTCAGAAGAAAATAGCAGATAAGAGGATTTGGCAGTCGATCCAGATGCTCTTCATCTTGGCCCTTGTACTGTTAATGCCATTCAATGGCCATGCTCAGGATGTAAATGCCGACCTTATCAAAGCAGTGCTGAAAAACGACACTGCCTCCGCGAGATTCTTACTTGCCAAGGGTGCTGATATTGGCACCAGGGACCAGATCTACGGTAAGACACTGCTTCATCTAGCAGTAGAAAAGGGCCACAAAGACATGGTGCAATTGCTTATCGCCGAAGGTGCCGATGTAAACGCCATAGACGAGGTTAACGGTTGGACACCGATGCATCAGGCATCGCAAAGAGACGATACGGAGATGGCGCAACTGCTTATTGCCGGTGGCGTCAACCTAAACATCAAAGACGAGGTCAACGACCGGACACCGCTGTACTTCGCTGTTTCTTGGGGTAACATTGACATGGCGAAAGTGCTCATCGCCAATGGGGCCGACATTAACTCTAAAGCATTTTTCAACACTACACCGCTGCACCTGGCTTCGAAAAGAGGCGACAAAGACATGGTGGAGCTACTTGTCAGCAACGGCGCCGAGCTGAACGCCAAAGATGAAATTGGGGAAACACCCTTGGGTTGCGCGGTGAGATGTGGCCACACTGACATCGCTCAATTACTCAAGAAGTTCGGAGCCGGAGAATAATGAACCAAAATGTGGGAACTACCGGCGTCAGGAAGAAAGAAGCGATCTGAAGAATCCTACTAAGACGTAGGATCTAACCTTATGGCAGGGTCAGCAATGGCCTTGCCTTTCATCTTTTCTGGGAATTTGCATTACATACTTTAATCTACACTCTGCCCTTTGAGACCGAGCTACAATATTTTGCGTAAATGCTCTAGGAGGTAAAGCTTACATTTGGGAATGCAATTTGCGCTTTGCTTCCCTCCACTTTAGCTCACCTAAAACCTCCTCAATATTGCTCTTTCGCTTGACAGCGACCGCCCTCCTCGCCTAATCTGAAGCAAGCGAAAAACTCCCGTTCCAACGCATTCTCGAACGATTATATCTCCGGACCTGGGCACCGCTTTCCAATCTCTATCTCACCGCATTTCATGGCTTACCTTCTCTAACCCTCAAAGGAGGTAATGGCATGGCTACAGAAGACTTCAAACGAAAGCTCACCGCAATTCTCAGTGCTGACGCCGAAGGCTACAGCCGCCTCATGGCCGAAGACGAGGAAGCCACTGTCCGAACCATAACTGCTTACCGGGAGGTGGTTGCCACGGTCGTTGAGAAACACCGGGGCCGGGTAGTGGATTCTCCCGGTGACAATATTTTGGCGGAGTTTGCCAGTGCCGTGGATGCGGTGCGTGGTGCCGTGGAAATCCAGGAGGAACTAAAGTCCAGGAATTCTGAACTGCCCCAAAATCGCAGAATGGCCTTTCGCATTGGAGTCAACCTTGGCGATGTGATCCATGAAGACGAGCGGATCTACGGCGATGGAGTCAATATCGCTGCCCGGGTTGAAGGCTTGGCCGATGGAGGAGGTATTTGCATTTCGGGGACAGTGTTTGAACACATCAAAAACAAACTGGCCCTAGGATATCAGTATTTAGGTGAGCACAGCGTTAAGAATATACCCGAACCAGTGGGGGTCTATCGGATCCTCATGGAGCCCGAAGCAATAGGCAAGGTTATTGGTGAAAAAAGGGTCGAGTCCGTACAGCGGATGTCAGCCCTCGCGGTGGTGATCGTCCTCCTTTTGCTCGCGGGAGGGCTGGCAATGTGGAAATACTATACGGGTACAGTCTCTCCTCCAATGGAAGTTGCTTCGGTCGAGAAGATGGCTTTGCCACTCCCCGACAAACCCTCCATTGCCGTTCTTCCCTTTGACAACATGAGTGACGATCCCAAGCAGGAGTATTTCAGCGATGGCATCACCGAGGACTTGATTACCGACCTTTCTAAGATCTCCGGCCTCTTTGTGATCGCCCGCAACTCAACCTTTACCTACAAAGGCAAACCGGTGAAGGTGCAGCAGGTTGCTGAGGAACTTGGGGTCCGATACGTTTTGGAAGGGAGTGTGCGAAAAGCAGGAGAGAAGGTGCGGATCAATGCCCAGCTTGTTGACGCTACAACCGGCCATCACCTATGGGCCGAGAGGTTCGATGGGCAACTTGGAGACATTTTTGCCTTGCAGGACAGATTTACCCGCAAAATTGTCGCAGCGTTAGCCCTGAAATTGACGGCGGATGAGGAGAAGAAGCTGGCTTTTAAGTATACCGACAATGTCGAAGCTTATGATGCCTATTTGAAGGGCCGAGAGCATTTCATAACACTTACGCGCGACGGTTTGGTGAAGGCCGTTGGCTACTATGAGAAGGCCATTGAGCTGGATCCCAATTACAGTCCTGCCCACGCTGGACTCGCCAGTACCTACCAAAGCAGCATTAGTAGGGCTTGGAATAGAGAATTGGGATGGCCCGACGCTCGCTCCCGGGTGCGAAAGCACTTGCAAATGGCTATGAAGAACCCAACACCTTATGCGCACTACGCCGTTGCTAAAAGCCGTTTGTATCAGCGTAGATACGATGAGGCCATCGCCGAAGCCGAGCGCGCCATCACCCTCGATCCCAATTACCCAGATGGCTATCTTATGATGGGCTGGATTCTTACATTTGCTGGCAGATCGGGTGAGGCAGTAGACTACTTCAAAAGGGCTATGAGACTCGATCCACATTATCCTGGAGCCGTTTTGTATTCTCTTGGACTCGCCCAATATTTCCTAGGTCAATACGAAGAGGCTGCGACTTCGCTTGAGAAATCCCTGAAACTGAACCCAGGTTATGGACCATGGCCCCTCGCGATAACCTACGCACAGCTAGGTCGCGGTCAAGAGG
>JBFFBS010000155.1:0-8678 GCA_041560295.1 Syntrophobacteria bacterium
CATTATTGCCGGTACATCCAGCGGCATCGAGCCCATTTTTGCTGTTTCGTATTTGCGTAAAGTACTGGACGGGCAGGAGTTGCTGGAGGTCCACCCTATTTTTCGCGAAGTCTCCCAGCAGAGAGATTTTTACAGTGAAGAACTGATGAAGGAGATTGCTGAAAAGGGTACTGTTCAGGAGATCGAGGGGATCCCGGAGGATGTGAAACGGCTCTTCGTCACTGCTCACGACATCAACCCGGAATGGCACATTCGTAGCCAGGCGGCTTTCCAGAAATACACTGACAATGCAGTTAGCAAGACCATAAACTTCCCTAACACCGCGACCAGGGAAGATGTTCGTCAGGCCTATCTACTGGCCTACAATCTGGGTTGTAAAGGGCTGACAATCTACCGTGACGGCAGTAGGGATCAGCAGGTGCTGAACATCCAGCGCAAGCCCGAACCACCACAAGTTGCACCGCGGCCGCGACCTGAGCGGACTTACGGGGTTACCCAGAGGATGAACACCGGATGCGGCAAACTATACGTAACCCTCAATGCCGATGATATGGGGGTTTGCGAGGTGTTCGCTCAAATGGGTAAGGCCGGTGGTTGTGCCAACTCACAGATTGAGGCCACCGGCCGCCTCATCTCACTGGCACTGAGGTCAGGAGTCAAGCCTGAATCCATTTTGAAGCAAATCATGGGCATCAGGTGTCCATCGCCTGTATGGCAAGAGGGTGAGATGGTGCTCAGTTGCTCCGACGCCATGGCCAAAGCACTCAATGAATACTGTCAGAGCGGTTTTACCCACATGGTAGCCGAAATGGGTGCCTGCCCCGACTGTGGTGCAACAGTTGAACATGAAGGTGGCTGCATTGTCTGCCGCTCCTGCGGTTTCTCTCGGTGTGGGTAAGCGCAGAGCGCATGGCGCATAGCGCATAGCGATAAAGCAAAGGAGTCAGGAGTCAGAATTCAGGAGAAAAACGGAAAGAAAAATGCAGTCTTTCCTACTGGCTACTGACTACTGGCTACTGGATTTTTTGATTCCGCAATCCGCAATCCGAAATCCACATTGCCATGCTTCACTCCTGGAATCTCTCTCCTAAACAAGCCGTAGCCCTGCAGAAACAGATGGCGTCCAGGGTGATACTGAAGCCACTGCCAGAAGAAATCACCGTGGTGGCGGGGGCAGATGTGGGCTACTCTCGTGGCCATGATAGAGCTGTGGCGGCCGTGGCCACCTACACCTATCCAGGTCTAGAGTTGAGAGAACTGGTCCGATTTCAAGGAAAGTTCTCGTATCCCTACGTACCCGGCCTTCTCTCCTTTCGGGAAATACCGTTGCTTTTGGAGGCGTTTAAGCATTTAAGAGAGGAGCCTGATGTAGTGCTCTGTGACGGTCAGGGTGCAGCACATCCGCGCCGGTTCGGTCTTGCCAGTCATTTGGGACTGTGGCTGAATGTGCCCACAGTGGGCTGTGCCAAGACGAGATTAGTGGGAACACACGGCAAGGTGGGGCCTATGAAAGGACAGTATCGTTCGCTGTGGCACCGTGACGAGAGGGTAGGGGTGGTTTTGCGCACCAGAACAAAGGTCAAACCTCTCTACGTCTCACCTGGACATCTGGCGGAGGTGGATAGCAGTCGTAAACTGGTAGAACGCTGTTGTACGAAATACCGGTTACCCGAACCCATCCGCCGGGCGCACTTGGAGGTTCAAAGGGCAGTGCGTGGTGGGGCATAGAGTTTAGTCAATGAGTTAATTCGAGAATTAGAAAATTAGTCAAATCGTTTTAACCGCTCACCGTTTACCTCTTACTCAATTCTGACCCTACATGTGGTAGGGGGATCTCAAAAGGAGAAGTGTGAATTAAAGTATGTAATCTAAACTTCCAAATGAAGGGGTACATGGCTTCGAGCTGTCTGCCTGCTTCCATTGCAGTATGTTCAATTCCAAACCGATCGTGTAGTCCCTTGCTAGACTGAGCAATGACAGCATTGTTGTGTAGGCTGTTTTCCTTTTTTTGTCCTTAGATTTTCGCAGAGATGCGGATAGAGTTTTTTTAGTTTTTCTATCAGATCTGGATCTAGCTCAGCGCCATTCAGTTTTACCTCTTTGGAAAGCTGTTTTACATTGACATTTCTCGCTCTACGGAGGTCGGCCCGGCTGAGATTTGCCGAACGGAGGTTCACGCCTCTGAGATCTGCTCCAAACATCCTGGCTTCCCTGAGATCTGTCCCACTTAGATTCGCTCCCATAAGGTTAGCCGCAATCAGATTGGCCTTTTCAAGTAACGCTCTGCGGAAATCCACTCCAATAAGGTTGGCCTTCTTGAGTGAGGCCATGCGAAGGTCTGCGCAGCGGAGATCCGCCCACCGTAGGTCAGCTTCGCCAAGGTCAGCCAAGCGGAGGTTCGCCCAGCGAAGGTCGGGAAATATGTAAGGGTTTCCTTTCCTCCAGGTGTTCCAAACTTCTATCCCTTCTTTGAGCTTGAGGAGGTGTTTTGGATTAGCCATAATTTCTCCAGCTAGTTAGTACTGCACCATTTTGCGCTAAAATAAATACTAAAAGAAGTGCTTGGCCTTCCTTAATCCACACCTATGAGACTGTTGAATTATGCGTAGAGCTTTTCTACCTCAAGCCTTCTATTTGATCTGCAAGATGGGCAAGAATCAGCACATTCTCTGCAATACATGGCATTACATTCAGCACACTTGTAAATTACCAGGAAGTTTGAGGAATGCGCAGCGTCTACCCGGAGTCCGCAATTGGGACAGCGGTTGTAAGTACTCATAGTTTACTCCATAGAAAAGCCCTCGCCCCCCATGCTGAGGCGAGGGCCATAAATAGATAGGATATTAGAAAGGAGGGCAATACCCTATCTATGTTCACAGAAGAAAATGCTTTCGTCACTAAGTTCTATAGAGGCTGTGGCAATTGATTATAATTGCAACCTTGGCAAGTCTACCTTAATCTCATTTGGATGCGACAGATTGTTAGATGGGTATAGACTAAATCAGTTCCAATTCCCTGATAGCAGCCCGGTAAAGATTATGGAGGTTGTACTGATTCTGGCTCATGATGCGGCTGATCTTCCCGAAGTGATTTTTCAAGATATGACTTGCCTCGGCCCAGGTTCCCTCCAATCGTTCGGGATGAATATCTGTTTCCTGGATTTTTTGCTTAAATAAATTGATCATCACCCTATTAGTCATCTCTTGGACATCTACAATATCAGCATTTGTGTCCATCCTTTTCATGGCCTATTCCCTTCTTGGCAAGCTCTCGAAAAGCTCTTTTGTAAGCTGGTCTGGTTCGCCTCAGGACTCATTCTCTAGCTGATATTTTTGGCTCGGGTAGAATACGGTTTGCATTGCCCAACCGCAAGTCCCGTATCCTACCCACAAACCCCAAGGACACAATTGGAGGATTGCATCCTAATCCTTTTATATATATGGAAATAGTAGGAATTGTCAACACAAAATATTATTTTCTTGATATGGCTGATTCAAAGAGTGGATGGTTAGAAATATAAAGTTACCTCGATCATTGCCAAAGTGTGCATTACATCCCTTAATTCACACTTGACTGAAATCCAATCTGGCACAATATATTGAGAGCATAAAAAGGCAGGGTCATTGCTTACCCTGCCATTCAATTTCAAACTGAAAGATTCGTTCAATTCATCTTCTCCCCACAAAGCTGCTAACAACCCGGTTTGTTTATCGAAATATTTATAGATCCGCCAGTTCCACCACTATCGAGTAGCCCATCTCTCAGAGCCTCAGCCAAGCTTGTGCAGAGTTTGCGATTATACCAGATCACTAGGTTCCCGCCGATGGATTCAAGGTTGTTAAGGCCTGCAAGGCTAGTTAGGGAACGGTTAACTGAGATATCCAGGCTTCCGCCGACGGATTTAAGGTTATGAAGGCCAACAAGGCTTGTTAGGGAAAAGTTATAGGAAATCTCCAGGTCTTCGCCGATGGATGTTATGTTTTCAAAGCCTGCAAGGCTTGTCAGGGAATCGTTACGCTCAATATCCAGGCTTCCGCCGACGGATTCAAGGTTATTCAGGCCCGTAAGGCTGGTCAGGGAGTCGTTATGCTCGATAACCAGGCGTCCTCCGACAGCTTCAAGGCTATTAAGGCCCGCAAGGCCTGTCAGGGAACGATTGACGGAGATTCCCAGGTCTCCACCGACGTATTCCACTCTATCAAGGCCAATAAGGCTTGTTAGTGATTCGTTCAGCTTGATGTCCAACCGTCCGCCGACATGGGCTAAACATTCCAGCCCTTCCAGGCTGGTTAAAGGTGAATATTCGATTGAAAGGTCGCCTGTCACGGTGGTGCAGCCTGATAAGGCTTCGAGATCGGCTGAGGTTTCGAGGTCGTCGATCACAAAGCCGCCTTGGCATACAATGTTACAGTCTGACCCAGCAACCGCTGGGTTTAAGATGAAAAGTTGTAGGGTTACAAAGACGATTAATACCAATAACGCTGTAAAAGTATACCTTTTAACTTTCTCCATCCCTCCTCCATAAGAAAGAGAACGTGGTGTGACTCAGGCGAGAGAAAATATTCAACATCGAAAACCTGGTCCTCGGGGCCAGGTAAGAGCGCATAGAGCATGGCGCATAGCGAAAAAAAGAGCGAACGGTAAATGGTAAACGGTTAACAGTCGCGGAGCCAGCACATGATCGGTTTACCGTTCACCGTTTACTGTTTACCTCTTGTTGAGTTCCTCCAATACCCTCTCGATGAGAAAATCAAAGGATCCAGTGGACATGATCAGCAGCACGTCTCCAGCTTTCGCCCCAGATAGAATGAAGGGAAGCATAGTGTCCACCTCGGGGAAATAGTGGGCCTCCACCCCGCGCTTACTGATATCCTTGACGAGTTGGGTTGCTGATAACCGCTCTTCTGGGGCAATGCTTTGCAACCCGGGAGGCTCCTTGATCACCACAAGGTCGGCTGCATCGAAAACCGTGGCGTAACGCTCCTGGAAAACCCTCCTCTTGCTGGAATTGGTCCGCGGTTCGAAGATGGCCCAGATCCGGCGGCCTGCGTAGAAAGGACGCAAGGCCTCGAGAGTTGCCTGTACCGCAGTGGGGTGGTGGGCATAATCATCAATAACTGTGATCCCATCTGGCTCGCCTCTTACCTCTTGGCGGCGGCGAACGCCCCTGAAAGTAGTCAGTGTCTCCTGGATAGTTCCTGGGTTTAGACCGAGTTCGTGAGCCAGGGAAATCATGGACAAGGTGTTACTCAGGTTGTGTGCTCCCGCAAGGGGGGAGTTGAAGCTCATCTCAAACCCTTGTGGCCCGGAAACATTGAAGCGGGTAGTACCAACGGTATATTCCGCCATTTCTCCCTTCATTTGTGCTGGCTCTTGCAAACCGTAGGTCACAAGTCGACAGCGGGCCTTTCGACTCAAGCGGGAGGCCCCCGGGTCGTCAGCATTGGCTATGAGGAGACCATCCGCTGGAATGCTTGTCACCAATTGAGCAAAAGCGTTTTCCACCGCTTGCAGGTCTGGGAAGATATCGGCGTGATCGAACTCAACACTGGTGAGCACACATATTTTCGGTTGGTAGTGGAGAAACTTGGGTCCTTTGTCGAAAAAGGCGGTGTCATACTCATCCCCCTCCACCACGAAGTAAGGACCACGCCCAAGGAGATAGCTCTGTTGGAAATTGGCCATCAATCCACCTACCAGACAACCCGGATCCATTCCAGCCACGGTGAGTAGCCAGACAAGGAGGGCCGCGGTAGTTGTCTTGCCGTGAGTTCCAGCTGCCACCACCGATTGAGATGAGTTCAGGAAAAAGCGATGCACGGCTTGAGGCATGGAACAGTAGTCTAAGCCTTGGTCCACAGCGGCCACCGCTTCGGGGTTGTCACGCCGGACAACATTACCCACCACCACCAGATCAGGAGAGGGGTCGAGGTTTCCGGCTCGATACCCTTCTTTGATTTGAATGTTACGAGAGGCAAGGAAGGTACTCATGGGAGGGTAGACATTTTCGTCTGAGCCCCGTACCAGGTAGCCTGCTTCCTGAAGCATCGCCGCCAGGGTGCCCATGCCGGTGCCGCAGATACCGATGAGGTGGATGGTTTTGATATTGGCGGGATCTTCTCTGTCGAACATCTCTCTCCTGTTTGCCTCGATATCGCAAAGCGCATAGCGCAGAGCGCATAGCGAAAAAACCTAGCCTCGATCATCTATATTTTTATTTGATAACCAACTAATTGACCACGCTTTGCGCCGTGCGCTCTGCGCTATGCGAACTCTTCCATAACCGCGTCGTGGAGCAGTGGTCTGAAATCTTTGATCTTTTCGTTATCCCGACTGGGATGAATACGATTGGTGAGGAGAATTACCGCCATCTCTCTCTGCAAGTCAAGCCAAAAAGAGGTGCCGGTGAAACCAAGGTGGCCAACGGTTTCTGCCGAGAAATGGTGACCAGCACTGGAATTTGAGGAGCCAGGGGTGTCAAATCCTAAAGCCCAGGTGCTGGCAGGATCAAGACCGGCCGGCCGCAGGAATTCGGACAACCTTTCTCTGGACCAGGGAGTCGAAGTGTCTCCGGTTGACAATGTGTCCAAAATAGCATCGAGGACACATTTGACCTCCGAGGCCGTGCCGAACAGCCCAGCGTGGCCAGCCACACCGCCGAGAACATAGGCATTCTCGTCGTGGACCTGGCCAGAGAGGGTTCTCCCCCTCCAGGAACAGTATTCGGTGTCAGCAAATTCGTCAGGATCTTGGACTGACCCTCGATCCAAGGGCAGGAAAATGGGGGTGGCACAGCCCAAATGGCCGAAGAGGTTTTGCCGAGTGAAATGGTGTAGATTCTGACCGCTAATCTGTTCAAGGATCCACTCGATAACAAGAAATCCCAAATCGCTGTAGGTAGTGGTGGTGCCCGGGGAACTGTCAAGGGGTTCCTGTACGATCATTTGACGTAGGCTTGCTTTACGGTCTTTCAGGGGAAAGGTCTGCAAGGAAAGGTAATACGGCTTCCAAGCTGGCAGCCCAGAGCAGTGGCAGAGCAGCTGTCTGAGGGTGATTGTCTTCTTGTCCTGGGGAATGTTTGTTGAGGGCAGAAGCTTTGCCAGTGAATCATCCAGTTGAAGCTTTTCCTGGCTGACAAGACAGAGTACCGTCAAGGCAGTGGCCAGAGGTTTTGTAAGGGAGGCGAGGTCGAAGCGGGTTTGGTTGGTCATGAGCCGCGGTGCTGGAAGTACGGCTCCATTTCCCACCGCTTCATAGAAGAGGGTCTTCTTGTGACGGGCAACCAACAGTACGGCCCCAGGAAACACACCTCCGGCGACAGCGTCTAATAACAGCTGCAGAATTCTCTTTTCCCCGCTCATGGTATCGTGGCCGCCTGGTGATAGGTTAGTGTTCCGGTTCCCGCGTCCAAAGTTGCGGGCAGGCCGAGAGGTAAGGTGAGATTTTGCTTCTCATGGCCAATGGGAACTCCTGAGAGTATGGGAAAGGAAGTAGAGGCAAGCCGTTCCTGGACCAATTCATTGAGTTCATCGCGCGGGCCACTTTCGGAAAAATCACCCAGAATTAGACCGGCGACATCACCAAAGAAATCGGTGTGGAGCAACTGGGTCAACATGCGGTCAATCCTGTATGTGGGTTCACCCCTGTCCTCCAGCAAAAGAATAGCGCCAGTAAATGATGGGAGAAAATCCGTGCCCAGCAGGTGACTGAGGGTGGTAAAATTACCGCCGAGCACTGTTCCCACACAACTTCCCGACTTGAGGCAGAGTGCCTCAGGAAAATGTACCTCTATGGGTTCTGTTACGCTCAGAGCCCTCCAGAGAGAATCCACGGTGTCTTGGTCAGCCGTGGCCAGGGTAGAAACGGTAGGGCCATGGAAGCAGACCAAGCCGGTCTGTCTGTAACAGGCGAGAAGGAGGGCGGTGATGTCACTGAATCCTACTAATGGTTTGGGAGTAGATCGTAAGCGGTCGTATGAGAGCTCTGGAAGAATACGCAGGGAGCCGTATCCGCCCCGGGCGCAAAACAGACCTCGTATTTCGGGATCTTGGACGAATTGGTTGAATCGAGAGGCACGGTATTCGTCACTTCCGGCCAAGTAGCCGGATTGAAGGCTTTCGCTTCCCACGTCCACCACTACCTCCAAACCCATTTTCTCCAAGATGAGGCAGCCTGACTCGAGTTCGTTGACTGGACAAGGACTGGCCGGCGCCAGTACTCCTACCCGGTCTCCAGGTACCAATCGGGGTGGTTTGATAATAGTTGTCATAAGAAATGGATTTGCTCGACCTGAGGTTATTGGCTACCTGAATTGGCGTGACCGTGCAAACTCTGCGGGCAGGGACCCGCGTCTATTTCTCTTCTCCCTGATTCCGTTCAAAAATGATTCTGAGTCCTTCCAAAGTGAGGTCGTCGTCAACCAGTTCAATTTCTTCAGATTCAGCCGCAATTAAACGGGCCAAACCACCGGTGGCCACCACCATGGGATTGGTACCGGCCTCCTCTTTGATTCGACTCACAATACCATCCACTAGACCGGCATAACCATATACTATGCCGACGTTCATGGCACTAATGGTGTCCTTGGTGAGAACGGCTTTCGGTTTGGCGAAAATCTCCACTCTCGGCAGCTTTGAGGCTTTTTGAAAGAGTGCTTCGCAGGAGATCATAACTCCGGG
>JBFFBS010000156.1:0-8448 GCA_041560295.1 Syntrophobacteria bacterium
CAACATCAAAAACCTAGTCTTTAGGATCATGTCAGATCGCATGGAGCATAGCGCAAAAAAAAGTGAGCGGTAAATGGTCAACGGTGAACAGTCGCGGAGCCAGCGCATGATCGGTTTGCCGTTCACCGTTTACTCTTTCCCTCACGCTTTGCGCTTTGCGCTTAGCACTTTGCATCAACGGGGCAGTCCACAGCCGGGTCCCTTGGGTTCGTATTCTTTACTTAATTCTTGACAAAGCTAGGAGCGATTGCTAATTTGCCTAGCACTCGATAGAGGCGAGTGCTAAAAAGGTAACCATGAAGGGACTAGTGAGAGGGGAGAGAAGTCGTCGGGTGCTGGAGGCTGTTATCCTTGAGTACATCAAGGGTGGAGTGCCTGTTGGTTCTCGAGCGATTGCAAAAAAATACGGTCTCAGCGTCAGTCCGGCAACCATTCGGAATGTAATGGCAGACCTTGAGGAACTCGGTCTCCTCTATCAGCCGCACACATCCGCCGGTAGGGTTCCCACCGAACTCGGACTCCGAGTATATATTGATGCAATTCTAAAGATACAGCAGCTCAGTGTTGCTGATCGTGAACAAATTAGACAATCGTACCGGGGTGGTGTGTCTCGGGTGGAAGGATTGTTGCAGGAGACTTCTAAGGTCCTTTCGTCTTTCTCCAAACAGGCTGGTGTGGTCCTGACGCCTCGTCTCTCTCACACGGTTTTTAAGCGGATCGAGTTTGTTCGGCTGCGTACCAGTATGGTAATGACCATTTTGGTTTCTCAGGCGGGCATTGTCCACAATACAGTTTTTGAAATAAAAGAAGACGTTTCTCAGGAGGAATTGGACAAATATGGTCGTTATCTCAATGATATGTTGCAGGATCTAGCCCTGCACCAGGTCAAGGCGCGGTTGTTGGAGGAGATGCAAAAGGAGAAGGTTCTCTTTGATCGCTTGCTTTCCAAGGCTTTGGAATTAAGCCAGAAGGCGTTGCAGGAGAACATAGAAAATAGTGAACTCTACATCGGCGGCAGGACCAATCTTTTGGACAACCCAGAATTTGCTGATGTGGAGCAGATGAGGCGGATTTTCAATGCTTTCGAAGAAAAAAGTAAGATTATTGATCTCTTGGATAAGAGTATGTCCGCTGGAGGGGTCAACATTTTCATCGGCTCAGAAAGCGAACTGCTGGACATGGAGAGCGTAAGCTTTATTACTTCGCCCTATGCCAGTGGCGATGAGCTTCTTGGTACCCTCGGTGTAATTGGGCCCACGAGAATGGACTACTCACGGATTATTCCTCTGGTGGACTACACTGCCAAGCTCTTGAGTAAGATGCTGGAGGAGACTTTCTAACCTGCATTATTCAGGAATTTTCTGGATTCGTGAATAATCTGGGCTAAATTTCAGCAGACATTTTGGCTTGTCTTGCAAGCTCCCTTCATTTTTCGGGAGCTTTTTTATGAATAGAGGGTAGGGGGGGCTTGACTCGGCGCTAATCGTTCTTAAAAAAGTAATGATAAGTAATGGAGGGAGAAGGGTGGTTTCAAAAGAAAAGCGAACGGCTGAACCTCGGAACAGTGTAAACGAAAATAAAGAGGAACAACAAGAGGCTTCGATCGAGTTGGAGAACCAAGCTCAGGCGGACGAGGCTGAGCTTGAGCAAGAGGAAGCTTTTGATCCTGAGACGGCCGATGGGGAAGCGCTTTTGGCAAAGTACCGGGAGCTGGAGGCTGAGCTCAGTGAAGCCCAGGAACGAGTTCTGCGCTCTGCTGCGGATGCTGAAAATTTCAAGAAAAGGCTGCAACGAGAGAAAGAGGAACAGACTCGCTACGCAAATGAATCCTTAGTGCGCGAGTTGCTGCCCGTAATAGACAACCTGGAAAGGGCCTTAGAACACTCAGAGGCCGGTGCAGATCAAGGGGGTCTGGTGGAGGGCCTGACCATGACGCTCAAGGGCTTCCTTGACACCCTGACCAGGTTCGGCTGCACGCAGGTAGAGGCAGCAGGAAAACCCTTTGACCCGAACTTTCACGAGGCCGTTTCGCAGGAAGAGAGCGCCGATCACGAGCCCAACACAGTGTTGGTGGAACTTCAGAAGGGCTACATGCTCAAAGAGAGGTTGCTGAGGCCAGCAATGGTACTTGTGTCCAAACGCTCCAGCCAACAAGACACCACTACCCGAGAGCAACCCACAGCCGAGAATGCAGCAGCGAACAATGGTGAGGTCAAGATAAAGGTTAAAAAAGGGTAAGAGACAGGGCCATAATAGAGAATCACATGAGGATGAGAAATGTAAGGAGGAAAGAATGGCAAAGATTGTCGGCATCGATCTAGGGACGACAAACTCAGTTGTTGCGGTCATGGAAGGCAAGGAGGCAAAGGTCCTCACAAATGCCGAAGGAAGCCGCACGACTCCGTCTATTGTAGCTTTTACAGAAAGTGGCGAGAGGCTATTGGGTCAGGTGGCAAAAAGACAGGCAATCACCAATCCCGAGAACACAGTTTATGCGGTGAAACGCTTGATCGGTAGGAAGTATGATTCTAAAGAGGTCAAGCAGGATATTACCATTTGCCCTTATAAGATAATCAAAGCTGACAACGGTGATGCGCACATCCAGATTCGTGGCAAGGATTACAGCCCCGCAGAGATTTCGGCCATGGTTCTGCAGAAGATGAAGCAGACCGCGGAGGATTATCTGGGTGAAAAGGTGACAGATGCAGTAATCACTGTACCTGCTTACTTCAACGACAGTCAGCGTCAGGCCACCAAAGATGCTGGCCGCATAGCTGGGCTCAATGTTCTGAGGATTATCAACGAGCCTACCGCAGCTTCACTTGCTTATGGCCTCGACAAGAAAAAAGACGAGAAGATTGCGGTCTTTGACTTGGGCGGTGGCACCTATGATATTTCCATTCTGGAAATTGGTGATGGCGTTTTTGAGGTAAAGGCGACCAATGGTGATACTCACCTGGGTGGAGAGGATTTCGACCAGAGGATTATGGATTGGCTGGCTGATGAGTTTCATAAAGACCAGGGGTTCGATCTTCGGGGAGACAAAATGGCCTTGCAGCGCCTCAAAGAGGCTGCAGAGAAGGCAAAGATGGAACTCTCCACCTCCATGGAAACCGAGATCAACCTGCCGTTTGTTACCGCTGACGCCAGTGGTCCTAAGCACCTCAATATGAAGCTCAGTAGATCCAAAATGGAGTCACTGGTGGAGGATCTCGTTGAAAAAGTGGTTCCTCCCATGCAAACCGCTCTCAAGGATGCAGGCTTGGCGACCTCAGAGATCGATGAGGTGATCTTAGTGGGTGGTATGACCCGGATGCCTAAAATCCAAGAAAAGGTTAAGGAATTTTTTGGCAAGGAGCCGCACAAAGGAGTCAACCCCGATGAAGTCGTTGGCGTAGGTGCTGCAATTCAGGCCGGGGTGCTCAAAGGCGACGTCAAGGATGTACTGCTTTTGGATGTCACCCCGCTTTCGCTAGGTATTGAGACACTGGGCGGAGTAATGACCAAGCTCATCGAAAAGAACACCACCATCCCAACTCGGAAGAGCCAGATTTTTTCTACGGCTGCCGATAACCAGCCGGCCGTCTCCATCCACGTCTTGCAGGGTGAACGGGAGATGGCGGGGGATAATAAGACTTTGGGGCGCTTCGAGTTAGTGGGCATCCCCCCAGCACCGAGGGGACTTCCGCAGATTGAGGTGACCTTCGATATTGATGCCAACGGTATCGTTAACGTCTCGGCCAAGGACCTGGGAACAGGAAAAGAGCAGTCCATCAGCATTACCGCTTCCAGCGGTTTGAGTGAGGAGGAGATCCAAGCAGCTATCAAGGAAGCGGATATGCACGCTGAGGAGGACAAGAAAAAGAAAGACCTGGTCGAGGCCAAGAACAATGCCGACTCTCTCATCTATCATACTGAGAAAACCCTGAAAGAAATGGGAGACAAGGTTGATGCGGCTACCAAGCAAACCGTAGAGGAACACATGCAGCGACTCAGAACGGCTATGGAAGGTGAGGATGCGGAAGCCATCAAGCAAGCTTCAGAAGAGCTGATGCAGGCTTCACACAAAGTGGCAGAAGCCATGTACCAGCAGGCATCCCAGGACACCGGGGCTGGGGCAGCTCAGGAGCATCCCGGGGAGGCTGCCGCTGGTGCTGACAGCGACGAAGAAGTAGTTGAGGCGGAGTTTGAGGAGGTTGATGACGACAAAAAGTAAGCGTTGGTAGGGACTAGACTTGCTTAATACTATCAAAGGGTGCTAAAAAGACCTCGTTTCGAGAGGTTGGAGCACCCTTTTTTATTTCTCATTTCTCATTTTATATTGCACATTTGGCATGCTAACCGTTAAGGCAATACTTGTAATGAACAATGCCAGATGCGAAAATGCTAAATGAGAAATGATACTCTGTGCTATTCGCCTAACGACAAGAGGTGGAAAAATACCTATGAGCCCATTAACGAGGGTCAGTAAACGGCTCGGGCTGTTCCTGTTGCCGTTCATTCTGCTTGGCTGTGCTCTGATGCCGGCCAAGAGAGAAGTTGCTGTAGAAGCTCCGCCCAGTGCTGAGGAGAAACAGGCCCGCCAACAGCTGGCGAGGGCGGAATCAGCCTTGCAGGAGGGTGACTTGGCAGGGGCGGCCCAGCAGTATCGTCAGCTTGTTATGGCCTTTCCGCGAACTCCGCAAGCGGCGAAGGCACTGCTGCGGCAGGGTGAAATAGATTTTCGTTTGGAGCGCTACGAACAGGCTGCTTCGGTGTTTCAACAAGTGATAGATGAGTTCCCGGTAAGGCCGGAGGGAGATGCGGCCCGTCTGTGGCTGCTACGCTGCTATCTCAAATTGGAACGATTCAATGATGCGGTGGAGACCGGGAGATCACTGGCAACATATTTGCCCAAGAAATCTCAAAGAAGTGAGGCTGCCGAAGTTGTGGCTGCAGCCCAGGAGGCAGAAGGCAATTACGCTGAGGCAGTGAGGTGGTATGTTAAAGCGCACGAGCTCGCCGAAGAGGAAAAACGCGCGGAACTGGCTATGCAGGTAGATGGTGCTCTGGAGCGCCTCGATCGGAATCTGGTGCTTACCCTCCTTGCAGAGTATCCAGACGGTTTTCCCAATTTCCAGTTGCAGACACGCATGGTGGAGATCGATATGGAGGAGGGGAGATTGGGTATAGCTCTGCAGCAGCTCGAGGTCCTTTTAGAGGAGCAGCCGCTCCATCCACTGGCAGAGACCTGGCAAACGATGGCAGAAAGGGTGGAGGAGTGGCTCAAGGTTGAAATGAATACAGTGGGTTGCGTCCTGCCCCTCAGTGGTCGCTATCAGGCCTATGGTGATAGGGTGCTTCGGGGACTAGTGATGGCAGCCCAAGACCTTCGAACCATGATTCCTGGTGCTGGTGACATCCAACTAATTATCAGGGACAGTGGGGGTGATCCAGATCTGGCTGTAGCAGCAGTGCGCGACCTTGTTCTGGACCACAGGGTCGCTGCCATTATTGGACCTTTGAGCCGGGTAGCTGCGGAGGCGGCTGCCAAAGAGGCAGAAAAACTCTGGGTTCCCATAATCACTCTCAGCCAAAAAGAGGGAGTCAACGAGATTGGTGGCTTCGTGTTTCGTAATTTTCTCAGCAATGAGCAGCAGGCGAGGGCATTAGTGGAGTATGCTGTCCTCGGACTCGGCTACAGACGTTTTGCTATTCTCTACCCCAACGATAATTATGGCACCAGACTGGTACAGTTGTTTTGGGACCAAGTGGATCGGCTGGGAGGGGAGATTCGAGGCGTGGAAGCCTATGAGCCATCCCAAACAGATTTTGCGGATCAGATTAAGAAACTCGTTGGGCTCTACTACCCTCGCCCTGAAAGCGAGATTCCCGACCAATCCAGGGAAGGTGCGACGAAGGCCAACCTTGAAGAAGGAAGCACCGAACCGCTAGAAGAAGAGCTGCTGCCAATTGTGGATTTCGATGCGATCTTTATTCCCGATGGCTATAACCAGGTTGGTCTCATTGCACCCCAGCTGGCATACCATGATGTCACCGGGATTAAGCTGTTGGGAACCAACCTCTGGAACTCACCAAAACTTGTGGAGATGGCAGCCCCTTATTTGCAGAATTCTCTTTTTGTGGATGGCTTTTTCACTGAAAGCAATCTGCCGTTGACTAGTCAATTCGTCGCTCGCTATCTAGAATTATTTGGCGACAAGCCGGGATACCTCGAGGCCCAGGCCTACGATACTATGCGATTGCTTGTAGATGGTCTTCACCAACCAGGGGTGACATCTCGTCCATTACTTCGTAATGCCCTATTGGGAATACAAGCTTTGTCAGGAGTGGCGGGGGCAGCGTCAGTTGGTCCAGATGGGGAGGTGCATAAGCCGCCTTTTTTAATAACCATCCACAGGAGACGAATGGAAGAAATCCAGGTGGACTTTGGGGTACTGCGCCAGCGACAAAAGTCAATGGAGTTTTTCACTGAAGAGCAGATATCTCAGGTGCCAAGGAAATCTTCGGTTCCTCCGGAAACGGTTCTATCAACAGTAAACCAGTGATCGGTGGCCAGTGGCTACCTGTGAGAGAGCGGAGTGAGACATGAAGGGATTGTGGAGTTGATGATTGAGGAAGCAGCCAATTGGTTCACTATAATCCCTAGATCCTAGGGTTGAAAGATTGATCAGGGAGCGTTATTGATGAAAATTACGGTTGAAGAGGTAGAACACGTGGCAAGACTCGCTCGGTTGGAGATTAGCACTGAGGAAAAGCAAAACCTCACGGAGCAGTTGAACGAGATCTTGCTCTATATGGAAAAACTCAACGAGTTGGATACCACTGGGGTTATCCCCACTTCACATGTCGTCGATCTTCACAACGCTTTCAGGGAGGATATTGTTCAGGAGTCTATGCCTCGAACAGAGACTCTGGAAAACGCTCCGGAAGACAATGATGCTGAATTTGTGGTGCCGAGGGTAATCTAACCCAGGTGCTGTACGAGGAAGCCATCAAGAATTCACATTTTGTATGGTTAACATTTTAATAATAATAGATTAATTTTACTTAATTGATAAATAACTTTAAATAAATTATTGAAAGATTTAAGGTCTGAATCGGACCTTTGGAAAGACCAATCATGAAGCTCTATGATTTGACCATACATGAACTACGCAACCTTTTGGATCAGGGAGAGACTACGGCGGAAGAAGTGACAGGTGCTATCTATGACCGAATTAGGATGTTGGAGCCCAAGGTTGCAGCCTATCTCTCCCTTGCTGAAGAGAGAGCAATGGAGGAGGCAAGAAGCTGGGACAAAAAGGGCTATGGTGATCTCACAAAACCCCTTGCCGGTGTGCCATTGGCCGTGAAGGATGTTATCTGTACCAAGGGGATTCGCACAACCTGTGGTTCTCAAATCTTGGCTAATTTTGTGCCGCCTTACGACTCCACTGTTGCTCTGAAGCTTAAAGAGGCCGGCGGTATCCTCCTGGGCAAGACGAACATGGACGAGTTTGCCATGGGCTCCTCAAATGAGAATTCGGCTTTTCGACCGACGCGAAACCCTTGGAATCTAGATCGTATACCGGGTGGTTCCAGTGGCGGCTCAGCAGCAGCTGTAGCGGCAGCTGAGTGTATCGCTGCTGTCGGCTCAGATACCGGAGGGTCAATACGCCAACCTGCATCACATTGTGGAGTGGTAGGGCTCAAGCCTACGTATGGGCGTGTGTCTCGATATGGGCTGGTGGCGTTCGCCTCTTCTCTCGACCAAATCGGTCCTCTTACCAAAGATGTCACAGACGCTGCTTTACTGCTCAATGTAATAGCAGGGTACGACCAGCGAGATTCAACTTCGGTGCCCAGGGAGGTTCCGGACTACAGGGAGAGTCTCCGGGAAGGTTTGGCAGGAGTTACGGTGGGAATTCCCCGGGAATACTTCGTGGAGGGTTTGGTTCCGGAGGTGGAACGGTCTGTACGGCAGGCAATTAAAACCCTTAAGAGTTTGGGGGCACGAGTCATCGAAGTCTCACTTCCTCATACCGAATATGGTGTTGCTGCCTACTACATTATTGCTCCTGCAGAGGCCAGTTCCAATCTGGCCCGTTACGATGGCGTCAAGTACGGCTATCGAGACCGGGAAGGCAAGACCCTTATGGAGATGTATAGAAAAAGCAGATCCGAAGGTTTTGGCGCAGAAGTGAAGAGGAGAATAATGCTCGGAACCTATGCCCTGTCAGCTGGCTACTATGATGCTTATTACAAGAAAGCGTTGCAGGTGCGTACTCTGATGCGCGAGGATTTTCTCAGGGCTTTCAAACAATGCCAGGTTCTGGTTACCCCGGTGGCACCAACAGCGGCATTCCCTTTAGGGGCGAAGGTGGACAATCCTTTGCAAATGTACCTCTCGGATGTCTTCACCCTACCAGCCAGCTTGGCTGGCATTCCAGGTATTTCCATTCCGTG
>JBFFBS010000157.1:0-8430 GCA_041560295.1 Syntrophobacteria bacterium
TCATCGAGAGATTTGAAACCGGTTGCGTTGATCCCTGAGTGGTGAACAAATACATCCGGGCCATCTTCCTGCTCTATGAAGCCGTAGCCTTTGTGGTCATTAAACCACTTGACAGTTCCATTAGCCATAGTGACATCCTCCTTTCAAAGAAATTCTCATAGTCCCAAACTCGAGGTTGCCACTTTTGACAAATGGATCTTCCCCCAGAACGAAACCGGGCCGCCAACAAAGACGGCCCTTTATTGATTGGCCGGACCTTAACCTAGTTCTTAAGTGAAAGTCAAATCATTTATAATTATTTTTCTCTAGAGGGAGCCGTGGTAAGAGATGAGCAGAAGGTGTAGATGTACAGACTTTGTGGGATTTTTTGACCTCCTCGGAGGCTTCCAATCTTCCCTCAAACAGGGAAACATCGCTCAAGCCGTTGATTAATCATCAAGCATTCTCAAGATGTTGTGATACTATGTAGCATAGACACTAATACCATCTGACGTTCTTTTCTTGCACTATTAGAGCGGAGGTTACAGCGATGAAAGAGTTGGTTGAAATCATGGCGAAGGCGCTGGTGGACAATCCAGATGAGTTGGAAGTAAGCGAGATCGCTGGAAGTGACACGTTAGTGATTGAACTGAGACCAGCCAAGGAGGACATCGGCAAGATCATTGGTAAGAAAGGGCGCAATGTGCAGGCAATGAGGACCCTTTTAAACGCTGCCGCTGGCAAGCTGAGAAAGCGTGTGGTTCTTGAAATTATTGACCAGTGATGCCGAGTACAGGCCTATGAGAGGAAGAAAGAGAGGTCATCTCGGTGGCCGAGGAAGATGCAAAAGTGGCCTTGCTTTAACTTTACCTGCGATTGTAGGGAAAGTGTGCCATGGGAGAACATACCGAAACTAAGAAGACGCAAGGAACATCTTTAAAACGAGTTCCACTTATTTGCGAAGATTGTGGTTGCGATCTGGGCCGCTCGTCCGCTGATCATATATTTCTTGTAAAAGACAAGGTTTATTGCCGTGAATGCAAGGCAAATTATCTTCATGCTAAGAGTCTGGAGGATCTAACGGTATATTCCTTAAGAGAGAGATAGAAAGGAGGTGTTCTCCGCTGTTGACGGAGGAGCTGTCATCTTAAACAAAAAAACCCCCGCGGAGGAGGTGTTGGCAGACTGTCTTGAATCCTTCGTATCTAGATGAGGTCCCTGTTGGTCCTTTAGGCGCTTCGGATTAACCGATGCGGCACACCGTTCCAAGGAAGGGTCCCCGTTTGTAGGTGTTGATTCAGAAAAGAACTACCAATCATCAAGACCGCAGGGGAACCAAATCATAATAACGTACCTTACCCTGCTCCAAACTACACCCTTACATACCATCAGAGTACAGCAGCGATTCGGATTTAGTCAATAGGAAGAACCACCATTTTGCAATTGACTGACTGGCTCAAAAGAAATCAAAAGGGAGGGGCAAACTATGAATTACATCTTTTAATCCACCTCGATTGGATTTCACTTTGGCACAATATTTCGTGGGAGTAAAAACGAGAACCAAGCCCGGATATTTTATGAATTGCTGTCGCGAGACCGTGGAGATGGCTGTGCCACCGGGCAACCGTCCCGCGGTACCGCGGGATTGGTGCCGAGGCGTACCTGAACGGTACGTCGCAGGGGCCGATACCCGAGGACGCCAGGAAGGACGGCCATATAATTCGCGCTCGCTGCGCTCCGCTTAGTCCCGCAAGCGGGTTCCCAGTTTCGTGGTCGCAGTCACGCCAAGGCGTGAATTCATGAAATATCCGGGCTAAGATGAGGATGAGATTTTGCCCGAAGGTCGGAACTGGTGATTTAGTGCTTGCTACCTTTTTTGATGAGGATATTGTATGCCTTCAACCTCCATTCAGGGGGCAGGTTTCGAATGTCGTTGAGTACCTGAACAATTCCTTCTTCTTCCACAAATGCATTATCATAAAGCTTACTCAAGGCATAATCCCGAATAAGGTTGAAATAAGACTCCTTTAGATTCACAAATTTGATGCCTATTCCCTGAAACTGCTTGTCCTGAGATGAGCAGGGGCGACTCCACACTGATTCACCTTGAACCTGAATTGAATTCATTGTTGCGGGCATGAGGAATTCCAAAACCAGCCTTGCCTTAGGCTCAATTGGCTCGGAAGTGGTGATAAATAAACCTCCGGTGCTCAGGTTGACGGCTTTTGCCATGACGGCTTGCCTACCGTTCTCACTATATTCACATTTCACTTGGAAGTCGACTGGAACCCGGAGTCCTGCCCTCTTACTCCGGGCTTTTTCACTTGGGTACATGTCCTCTATGCCCCTCCATTCGATAGTTCGCGAGCGGATCCATAGTCTGCAAAAGTGATACCAACGATTCTCTACAATTAAATCCTATAAAATCAATGTGTTAGAAATTTTGATGCTTTTCAGCTACGGAAGTATTTGGCCAAATCGCCAAGAGAAAAATGACCAAATGGCCAACTGGCGAGCAGCATCCAACTACCAGGTATGACTTGGTCGAGAATATGAACCGTAGAACCGCAGAACAAGGAACCGCAGAATATCGAAGTAAAAAACATTAATTACTGCTTTCAAATACTTCTGCTGTTCGAAATTCATTGTTCGACATTCGATATTTTCTCAAGAAAAAGAGGCGGAATTTCACAGGGCAGGTCTTAAATCACAAATCATACAGAGACTGGTCCTAAAGACTGGGTTTTCGATGTTGAATAAACGTTTGGATGGGAACTAGTCAAAGAGGACGCTGAGAACATCTTGGAGTGATTTTACCCCTATCAATTCAAAGGATTGAACCCCTGGCAGTCGCTCGACATTACTTTGCGGCAGCAGGCAGCGACGGAAACCCAACTTTGACGCCTCCGCAACCCGAATGTCTGTGCGGCCAATAGCCCGGACTTCGCCGGTGAGGCCAACCTCACCCAAAAGGACGGTTTGAGGATCCACCGGCTTGTCCAAAAAACTGGAGGCAATCGCTGTTGCTATGGCCAGATCAACTCCAGGCTCATGAATCCGGACACCACCAACTGCATTTACAAATATGTCCTGGTGGAGCAGAGAAAGCCCCACCTTTTTCTCCAAGACCGCCACCAACAAGGCCAAGCGATTGTGATCTATGCCCATTGAGGTGCGCCTTGGTGCCGCCAGGCTTGACGGGCTCGCCAATGCTTGCACCTCCACCATTATCGGCCTGGTACCCTCCATAGCTGCTGTAACAGTAGATCCGGGTGTATCCATAGGCCTTTCAGCTAGTAAGAGTTCCGAGGGATTGCTGACTTCCTGCAATCCACTGTCTTTCATCTCGAAGACTCCGATCTCATTGGTAGAGCCGTAACGATTTTTTGTGGCTCGCAGGATGCGAAAGGCATGGCCGCGATCTCCCTCAAAATAGAGTACCGTGTCCACCATGTGCTCCAGTACTCGTGGTCCTGCTATGGCACCTTCTTTGGTCACGTGGCCCACCAGAAAGACCGGCAGCCCCTTCCTCTTTCCTTCCTGCATAAGACGGTCGGCACAGTGCCGCACTTGGGCGACGCTGCCCGGAGCTGATTCCAGGTGGGTGGTATATGCAGTTTGGATCGAATCCACTGCCACCGCAGCCGGATTAAGCTCATCCACGAGGCGCAAGATATTTTCCAGAGCTGATTCGGCAGCCACGTATAGATGCGATGAAGTCACGCCCAACCGCTGCGACCGCATCTTGATTTGCAGGGTAGACTCTTCGCCTGAGATGTATAGAATGGGTTGCTCGAGACTTGTAAGACCATTAAGAGCTTGAAGCAAGAGGGTAGATTTACCTATGCCAGGGTCACCGCCAATCAGAATAACTGAGCCGGGTACCACTCCACCTCCCAGAACACGATCCAGTTCCACTATGTTCGAAGAAAATCTTCGGCTTTCCTCTAAAATGACCCCATCGATGGGCTGGGGAGTAGCAGGCGGCGGGAGTTCTTTACCACCTGGAGTCAAATCTCGAACCAGGGTTTCCTCCACCAGAGTGTTCCACTGCCCACATCCAGGACAGCGCCCCAACCATTTAGGACTCTGGAAGCCACACTGCTGGCAAATGTGACGACTTTTTTCTGCACGCGCCATAGGACCACCTGAGATTTTCTGAGTTCAGAAGGTTTTATGCGATTAAGTTTGGCTGGAACACCTTGCCTTGTCAAGCCATTGTTTTAAACGTCCGTTGTCCATTGTCCGTTGTCCGTTGCCCATATCGTTTAAGCCGTTTAACTGGTTGAAATCGTATAGATTCAAGGAGCTAGGAGACAGGAGACAGGAGACAGAATGAAATAACCCAATCTTGGGATACTGGAACATTGGAATATATGTCCTATCGACTTCTGACCTTCGACCTCTTTGCATTTTGCTGCCTGTTGCCTGCTGCCCGCTGCAATCTCTTTTTGACCTCTGACTTCTTACTCTATGCTCTATGCCCTATGCTCTATGTCCTATGCCCTGGGCCAAGTTGCCGTTGACAAACAATTGTTCCTATGGTTAAATCCTGGCTTTCAGCCTTACCAAACCTTAAGGTCTGGGTTAGGACTTCGTACAGTTTACCTCACCTCAGAAATACCCTGTGAGCCAACGGTATGGACTCACCCTTTTTGGGGTGCCGGAAGATGCTGGCTGGCCAGTACGACTTAAGCATATGAGCCTAATTTGAAGGTGAAGTTTCTGGGCATAACCGTTGCGGTCGGCTAGAGACGACAGACAGCCAAAGTTGCACAGTACAAACAGAGGTGAATACTAACAGGTTAAGGGTCCTGGAGCGGGCCAATCCCTTTTTGAACATGGAAGGAGTCTCATGATGGCGGAAAAAAATATAATTGAGGTTAGTGACGATACCTTTGAGCAAGAAGTGCTCCAATCAGACACGCCGGTTCTCGTTGATTTCTGGGCGCCATGGTGCGGACCCTGTCGAGCTATTGCTCCTGTGGTTGCTGAACTGGCAGCAGAGTACGAAGGCAGCCTTAAAGTGAGCAAATGCAATGTGGATGAAAGCCCCAAGACTCCATCCAAGTATGGCATCAGGGCCATTCCCACCCTGATTATCTTCAAAGAAGGTAATGTATCCGAGCAGATAACCGGAGCTGTCTCCAAATCGCAGATCGATGCTGCTATAAAAAAGGTCATATAGCCCGTTGCTGACTGTTTGACCCGGATTGGTCTCCGTCAGCCTAGATATTGCCTGGAAAGAATCTTTAAGCTCAGATCGAACGCTACACAGAAAAAGAGGCCGAGTCCCTCGCGACGGGTGTCTGGGGACGAGGCCTTTTCTTTCTGAATGTGTCGCCTAGCAGGCCGAGATGATAAAGCGAACTCAGAAGCTTCCCCTCACTGCATTTGTCTTGTTTCTTCTCTTGTTCATTGGAGGTTTGACTGGGTGTGCTGGATGCCTTTTTGGGGATAAAAGGACTGAAACTGCTGAAGAGTTGGCCGAAAAGGGAATGGAATACTTCGACGATGAAGACTATCACGACGCCCTGAAAGCCTTTACTACCCTGAAAGAACGCTATCCTTATAGTCGCTATGCGATCCTCGCCGAACTGAAAGTTGCTGATGCCCATTTTCATCGGAGAGAGTATGCAGAAGCCATTGCTGCTTACGCAGAATTTCTGCAGCTTCATCCCAAGAATGATGCAATTCCTTACGTGATGTACCAGATCGGCGAGTGTTATTATAAACAGTTACTGAGCGAAGATCGTGACCAGACGCCAACCCGCAGCGCCATAGCCGCTTTCCAGCGGCTCGTAAAAGAACATCCCAAATCAACATATGCCAATGCGGCACAAGAACGAATCCAGGACTGCCGTAAACTCCTGCTAAGACATGAACTTTATGTAGCAAAATTCTACTTTAAATCGAAGCATTATGAAGCTGCTCTCAGCCGCTTTGAGGCTCTGTTGGCGAGCTACAAGGATGTTCTGCCCTTAAACGAACGAAGAGAGGTTCTGAACTTTGTACTCGCCTGCAAGGAAAAGCTCTCAGAGCAGATCGGGGAGACCGTCGATAGCGATTAAAGAATCGGGGCCCTGAGGATCAGGTTTTCGATTTCGAATAAAGTTTTAGTTGGATTTGAGATACCATTTCGGAACGGTATTTGCAGACAGTTCATAGCCAACAGTAAATCAAAAAAGACTTGACAGTGCAGGGTCTGTGTTTTAGATTTAAATCACATGTAGTGATAGCCAGCGATTTGCAAAACTTCCTGCCTGAGGAGTTTTTCCAACAACATGAATTCAAATCCTGGCCAGTAAGCCGCCAGCAATCCCAACGAGGTCTTTGAGTTCAAGCAATTTCGTGCCAACCGGAGACGACATTCCTGATTGGAATCTGTTTCAGCTTTATAGTGCTGGTACCATGCTGGCGGACGTTCAAGAGGGCAATATAACAGAAACGATGTTTGAAATTGGCGCAACACCACGCTGTGCCCCACTCTATTGAGCCTTTCATCAAAAATCTTGCCGAACAGGTTCCTGCTGAGTTCAAGTTACGCTGCACCGTAGCTCGGGATTGTTCACTGTGATTCAAAGAGCGTCAAGAATAAACGAACGGCGAAAAAGACTGACAAATAGTTTCCTAACGACTAGAGGAAAGGAGGAATGCCCGGCGTAACAACTGGGCAGCAAAATATGGATCTCGTACAACTAAAAGAACAGAACATTAAAGGTTTAATACAGATGGCCAAGGAGTATGGTGTGGAGGGCTTCAGCACCATGCGTAAACAGGAGCTCATCTTTGCATTGCTTCAAGCACAAGCAGAACAAGATGGCTTGATTTACGGCGAGGGCGTTTTGGAAACCCTTCCGGACGGGTTCGGCTTTCTCAGGGCGCAGAGCTACAACTACCTCCCTGGCCCTGACGATATTTATGTATCCCCATCCCAAATACGGCGATTCGGTCTCCGAACGGGAGATACTGTCTCAGGACAAATCCGTCCACCGAAGGAAGGTGAGCGCTACTTCGCTCTGCTCAAAGTGGAGGCAGTAAACTACGAGGACCCGGAGGATACAAGGGACAAAATTCTCTTTGACAATCTCGTTCCTTTATACCCTGAGGAAAAAGTACGGTTGGAGACCGAGGCTGAAAGCTATTCCAACCGCGTTATGGACATGCTCACCCCTCTTGGGAAGGGCCAGAGGGGGCTCATTGTGGCGTCTCCTCGAACCGGAAAGACCATGCTGTTGCAGGCCATCGCCAATAGCATTTCGGCCAACCACAAAGACATTTACATGATCGTACTGCTTATTGATGAACGGCCGGAAGAGGTCACCGATATGGAGCGATCGGTGAAGGCGGAAGTGGTTAGTTCTACTTTCGACGAACCGGCACAGCGCCACGTGCAAGTTGCTGAGATGGTGATCGAGAAGGCCAAGCGTTTGGTGGAACACAAGCGTGATGTGGTAATATTACTGGATAGCATTACCAGATTGGCCCGCGCTTATAACACCGTGGTTCCCCCCAGTGGCAAGATTCTTTCGGGCGGTGTTGATTCCAACGCCCTGCACAGACCGAAACGTTTTTTTGGTGCAGCTCGCAACATCGAGGGTGGAGGGAGTCTTACCATCATTGCCACCGCACTGATCGACACCGGTAGTCGGATGGATGAAGTGATCTTCGAAGAGTTCAAGGGTACAGGAAATATGGAGATTCATCTGGATCGGAAATTGGCCGATCGGCGAATCTTTCCTTCCATTGATATCAATCGTTCTGGCACCCGGAAAGAAGAGTTGCTGCTGCCGCCTGAAGATCTGAACCGTATATGGATATTGCGCAAACTCCTTTCTCCCCTTAACACCGTAGACGCCATGGAGTTCTTATTGGACAAACTGTCGGGCACTGAAGATAACGCTGACTTTCTGGATTCCATGAATCAATGAAGTAGCTGGTTCCCGTTCCCCGCCAAAAAGATCTTGCCAAAAAGCTCCTGTGAGACTATTCTAAGGGATTTGTAAGCTGACCTCTTTATAATAGTGGTCAGGTTTCTTGTTTATCTGCAACGATGAGTTGCAACTACTATTGATACTGGTAAGAAAGGAACGCCATGAAAAAGGACATCCACCCCGAATATGGGATGACTACTGTTCGCTGTCACTGTGGCCATGAATTTGAGGCTGGCTCAACCAAAGAAAACATAAGTATTGAGATTTGCTCTCAATGCCACCCTTTTTACACAGGCAAGCAGAAGCTGGTCGATTCGGCTGGGCGCATTGAGCGCTTTCGCAGGAAATACGGTGACTATTTGGGAAAAAACCAGGAAGAGGTAAAGGAAGTTGTGCAGGAAGAAGTACAGGAAGCAGTGCAGGAAGAGGTAAAGGAAGAGGTAAAGGAAGAAGTACAGGAAGTAGTGAAGGAAGAGGTAAAGGAAGAGGTAAAGGAAGAGGTAAAGGAAGAAGTACA
>JBFFBS010000158.1:0-8281 GCA_041560295.1 Syntrophobacteria bacterium
AAATGTTACCGAGGAGGAGGCGCTCCCCCTATTCAGTGACTACGCAGGCAAACGTATCCTTGACGGTATTCGAAATGACCTCCAGGAGTTCGGTGTCACGTACGATCAATGGTTCAGTGAGAAAAGCCTCTATGAGAGCGGAGCGGTGGATCGGGTGATCGAAACTTTGAAGGCGGCCGGCCATATCTATAAAAAAGATGGCGCCCTCTGGTTTCGCTCCACCGCTCTGGGGGATGAAAAAGATCGAGTGGTGGTTCGAGCTAATGGCATGACCACGTATTTCGCTTCAGATTTAGCATACCACCAGGATAAATATCTCCGCGGGCTTGACCTGGTCATTGATCTTTGGGGTGCTGACCACCATGGGTATATGGAGCGGATGTATGCTGGAGTCATGGCACTGGGGAAAGAACGCGACGCTCTCAGATTACTCTTGGTACAACTGGTGAATCTGTTGCGTAAAGGACAACAAGTGGCCATGTCCACTCGAGCTGGTGAATTCGTCACCCTTCGGGAGGTGATCGCTGAAGTGGGGCGTGACGCGGCGCGCTTCATCTTTCTGACCCGGCGCTCGGACAGCCCCTTGGATTTCGACCTCGAGCTCGCCAAAGAAAAAAGTGCTGACAATCCTGTTTACTATGTCCAGTACGCCCACGCTAGAATTAGCAGTATGATCAGGTTGGCGGAGGAACAAAAGTTAGCTTTAAATGAAAAGGCGAAGCTCGATTTAAACCGGCTGAACTTACCTGAAGAATTGGCTCTCATCAAACAGCTCAGTTTGTATCCGGAAGTGGTGGAGAACAGTGCCCGGTTTCTGGAGCCACATCGGATTCCCTACTACTTGACCCAATTGGCTGCGGCCTTCCATAGCTACTACAAGCATCATCGAATCATCCAGGATGATCTGGCTTTGGCGCAAGCACGGTTTAACCTGGTACAGGCAATTCGGGTAGTGATACGCAACGGCTTGGAACTGCTGGGAGTCTCAGCCCCTGAGAAGATGTAGAACAATGGCTGGACGAAAAGCGGTTGGCTGTGAGAATATAGGTTGCCTGTTTCGGAATTTTAGACACTTTAGAACATTTTAGTTCATTTTAGGCATTTTTTTCTTATGAGCGCAGCGAGAAAACGGAAAAAAAAGAAGAAATCGGTTCGCTTTGAGATGAGCAGACTGGCGCTGACAAGCTGGTGTTTTGGCCTGCTCTTGGCTCTGCTCTGGATGTTCGTGCTCGGCCTTTTTGTGGGGAAAGGTATAACCCCGGCCAATATCAATTTTACCGAGATTAAAAAAAGGATGATGGCCGAAGGCATCTGGCCCGGTTCCGGCGAAACGGAGAGGCAGGAGAGCCCTCCTCCAAGTACCACTACGAAAAAGAAAATCCCCCTCAAAGATCTGGAATTTTACGAAAAATTAGCAAAGAAGAAAGATGCACAGCTGCAAAAACCGGCCGTTGCCAAGACACCACCGAAGGAAAAACCGCAAAAACCGGCCGTTGCCAAAACACCACCGAAGGAAAAACCGCCCACCACGGTAGCAGCCAAACCTCCCCCACCCGCGCAGCAGAAAAAAAAGAGTTCTGAACAGCAAAAACCATCCACAGATCACTTCACCGTCCAATTGGCCTCCTTTAAAGACTTGACCAGCGCCAAAAAATTTGCTGCCCGCTTTAGGGGTCTGAAACACAAAGCTACCATCAGAGAAGTGGAGCTGTCCGGCAAGGGTCGCTGGTATCGGGTGCAGGTGGGTAAGCTTGCCAGCCGTGCAGAGGCCACAGCCCTGGCAGATCGCTTAGCTAAGAAATATCAGCTTCACGCTTTCGTCATTGCTCTGGAAGGGTAAGTGACGGGTGTCAGGTGTCAGGTGTCAGGTGTCAGAAAAAATGAAACATAGAAGCTGAAACCTGAACACTGAAAACTTTTTTTTTGGTGATTTGCTATTTGGGATTTTCGGTCACATCAACACTCCAAAACTTCAGTACTCAAAAAGTGCTCGTCATTTTTACCGGCAAAGCCATTGAAATCTGACCTGGTCTAGAGGACCAGTTTTTCTATATTTAATAATACCCATCCAGTAGGCTAACTTGACAACCATTGTGGTCTCATGGTTTATTTTAGCCTAATGGTTTTCAAGTAGATTATGCGATCCTATCCTCCCCGCTCTCTGGTTCCAGCAAACTCCCAGCTCTAGCGGACTTCCAGCTCCAGCGTTGTTCTATCTAGCCCGGATATTACATGAATTGCTGTCGCGAGACCACAAAGATGGGCGTGCCACCTGGCAACCGCAGGGTGTTGGTTCCGAGGCGTACCTGCAACGGTACGTCGCAGGGGCCGACACCCGAGGACGCCAGGAAGGACGGCCATATCCGTGGTCGCAGCAAGTGATTCATGAAATATCCGGGCTGGGATACCTCTTTTGTATGGGATAGTCTGATGAAGGTGCTCTTGGTATACCCGGAATACCCGGTTACCTTTTGGAGCTTCGACCACGCCCTCAAGTTCATCTCCAAAAAAGCCGCCTACCCTCCCCTGGGGCTTCTCACAGTCGCGGCCATGCTCCCGGACCACTGGGAGGCGCGGTTGGTGGATCTGAACGTCGAGAAGCTCAAAGACGCTGATCTGAAATGGGCTGATTATGTAATGATCAGTGCAATGTTGATTCAGAAAAAATCGGTTTCCAATATTCTCCAAAGATGTCGCTCTCTGGGAACAAAAGTCATCGCCGGCGGACCTCTTTTCAACAGCACGCCTGACGAATATGTTGATCTTGTGGATCATTTGATCCTGAATGAGGCAGAGCTTACCCTCCCACCCTTCTTGGCAGATCTCGGAGCTGGAAACCCCAAGAAAGTCTATCGGACGAACGGTTTCCCTGAGATGAATTTGACACCTACCCCGCGCTGGGATCTGATCAAAGTAGAGAAATATGCCACTTTAATGATTCAGTGCTCGCGGGGTTGCCCGTTCGATTGCGAATTCTGTGACATCACTGCCCTCTATGGCCGCAGAGCCCGGGTGAAGAATGCGGATCAATTGATTAAGGAACTGGAAGCAATCTACAGTTTGGGTTGGCGAAACAGTGTGTTCATCGTTGATGACAACTTCATCGGAAACAAGGGGAAGATCAAAAAGATGCTTCCTCGTCTCATCCACTGGATGCAGACGCATCATTATCCTTTCCAATTCATTACCGAAGCATCTATTAACCTTGCCGATGACGACGAACTCATAGAGTTGATGGCCGAGGCTGGTTTCAATAGGGTTTTTATCGGCCTCGAAACACCAAACGAGGAGAGTCTAGAGGAGTGTTCCAAACACCAGAACCGTGATCGTAACATGGTTGCCGCCGTCAAGAAGCTCCAGGAGGCTGGCATCCAGGTTTTCGGTGGTTACATTGTCGGATTTGACAATGACGATGAGGGCATCTTCCATCGGCAAATAAAATTCATCCAAGAATCAGGCGTGGTAACAGCAATGGTTGGGCTATTGAATGCAATGCCGAAGACCAGGCTCTGGCAAAGACTACAGGCGGAAAACCGGCTCCGCCTCGATGTCACTGGTGACAACACCGACGGAACCATCAATTTCATCCCAAGAATGGACAAGGAAACCCTTATTAAAGGCTACCGTAAAATCATCCGAACCATCTACAGCCCTCGATTCTTTTACCGCCGGGCCTGCAAATTCTTGGAACACTATCAGCCCCGCAGAAAATCAAACCTGCAGGGCCATACTGTCAAAACTTTCCTCAAGTCTGTTTTCTATTTGGGTATCGTGGGAAATGGCATATCCCAATGGTACTTCTGGAAAATGTTATGTAAATCTTTACTCTTCCATCGAAAGTTATTACCTGATGCCATCACATTAATGATCTTCGGATACCACTTTCGCAAAGTCTCCAAGAGAGTCTGAGCACACCGCCCGCACAAAAAAATAGCAGCTAAAATCCTGCCAGGATACAAAACCCATATCCACGCTCACGTACCAGGCCGCGACAAAAGAGCGGTGATCCGCACTCCAAAGCCACCTTTTCTCCTGAGAGAAAAGAGGCTCAATACACAGATCGGCAGCATCCCCAGTCTCGGTGAGTAGTGAACAAAGCTCAGGTACCGTGGGAAGCCGCCAATTGCTGCGACCGCCAAAGCGCTCACTATTAAGGTGCTGGACATAAACCTGAGCCTCATTCCAGGTCATGGGAAAATCTGAGCCCTCCTGTTGCCAGAGCAAGCCGGTAACCCTATCAGTGACCGTGGTGTCAGCGTGTTCTTTAAAATCATTGTCTACAGAATGGCGGGGCCGCCATAGTTGGTCGAGCTGAAGCACCTCACGCGCCTGCCGTGGTCTGACTTTAATGGGCTGGGCTCTCAGGATTCTTTTTGAACCTGGTTTGTTTTTCTTTGTTGCCGGCTGCGGTGGTGCTATGGAACAAATCCGCTCTTTTCTCTCCTGCCAATCAGCGGCGAGTAGCTCCAACGCCTGCAGCATCTCCGCGCTGCTGGCAAACCGGTCTCCCCTCTCTGGGGCCACGGCTTTCGTCAGAAAACTGTCCCATTCCCCGGTCAGATCGGAATGAAACTCACTGGCTCTTATTCTAGCCTCCAACGGGAACTTCCCCGTGAGCATGCGATGTGACATCACACCCACCGAGTATATGTCTGCTCTGACATCCACTCCGTCCGGATCCTGCTCTTGTTCCGGCGCAGCATAGCATGGAGAACCTACCATCACATTGGGCGGGGGCTTCCAGACCTCTCCCCGCAGTTTGGAAAAAGCGAAATCGCTAATCTTGACGGTATCCTCATCTGTGACCAGTATGTTGAAGGGCTTTATGTCCCGATGTATGATTCCGGCATGATGCAAGCGCTTGAGTCCTGCCAGGACCTGGCGCAAATAATGTACTGTCTTGTCCAGGGTCAAAGCTCGCGAAGGGTCTTCGATTTGGTAGGTTTCACCGATGATAAGACCCAGGTTGTTGCAGTAGTACTCCATGACCAGGAATGGTCTTCCCTCGGCCTCGTCAAAATCCCATATGGACACAATATTGGGATGTCGCAAGGAGGCCATGGTCATGGCTTCAGTTACGAAGCGTTTTTTGATCTCCTCCATGCCAAGCGAGCCGACCAGATGAGGATGAGGTGACAAGAGTTTCAGGGCCACTATCTTGCCAAATTTTGGCAACCGCACCTTGTAAACGATGCTCATAGCCCCCTTACCGAGGAGACCACAAATCTGGTATTTCCCGATCTTTTTCATTGGTCATCTGCGGCCGGCTGGCTCTGCCTCACCACAAACGGTGGGCATTAAACGCGGGAAAGCCGAGCTCAAGGATCTTCTTTACTGTAATCGCAATATCATAGGCAACGTATCTGAGATCAACTGTCTGACGGGATGAATCCCAGATCACGTACTTGGCTCTATTGTTGCCATCTCGGGGCTGACCCACGCTTCCTACGTTGATGATGTACATATGATCGTCTTCTAGACTCCTCAATCCTTGGTGCAAGAAACCGCGGCTGACCTTGTAGCCGTCATAACCTACAATCTCCGGAACATGGGTGTGCCCGACAAAACATATTCTTTCCTGCATCTCGGAAAATGCCTGAACAGATTCGCTCTCGGCAACGTCAAAAAGATACGTGGTGATCGACTCAGGGGGAAAACCATGCACCAACCGGCATCCGTGATAGACCATAGTTGACTTCAAGTTCTGGATGAACTCCAATGTATCTGAGGATAAAAGCTCTTGAGTGAGCAGAAGAGACCGTTGGGTCGGTTGATTGAACCAGCCCAGGTAGGATTTGTTCACCAACCCCAGTTCATGATTTCCCATGACAGAGGGAATGTTTTTCCTCCGAACCAGGCTCAGCACTTGATCCGGCTCAGGACCGTAGCCGATGCAATCTCCCAGACATACCACACCATCCACTTTGGATCTATCAATGTCGAGCAGTACCTGCTTGAACGCCTCTAAGTTGCCGTGAATATCAGAAACAACTGCCAGTCTCATCGTTTCTGAATCTCTCTGCCAACAGAAAAGGCCTTGCCCAGATATTCGCCCACACCATGGTAGGCCCGGTTTTCCGGGGCAAAAAGGATCGGTTTGACCTTTTCAATTGCAGGAAGTTTGTCCTCGCCAAGCAGGGACTCGTCAACCTTGACGTCCATGATTTCACCAATGAATTGGGTGTGAAGGCCCAGCTCGAACGTATGAAGTAATGTGCACTCCACAACAAAAGGAAATTCTTCCACATACGGTGCATTTACCAGCTCACTCTTAACCGGAGTAAGTCCGGTCGCTGCAAACTTATCCTCGTCTCTCCCGGAAACCATACCGAAATAATCAGCCTCATTCACGTAATCCTCAGATGGCAAGCTGATGGTAAATGCCTTCTGCTCCACGATGTTACCGTAGCTGTAGGTTGGCTTCCTCAGAGAAACTGCAACACATGGAGGTACCGAACAGGAAATGCCGCCCCAGGCGGCGGTCATCACGTTCGGTTTTCCTTCTTTGTCATACGTCCCCACAACAAAGACCGGTGTTGGATAAAGGATGGTTTTGGCGCCAAGCGATTTCTTCATGAGCAATCTCCTTACTAAATGAATTGATTCAAAATCGAAAACCTGGTCCTCAGGGCCAGGTCGAAGTACTATGGCTTTGCCGGCAAAAGAGGTTTAAGGCGCAAGGTATAAGGAGACAATAAGTTTTCTTTTATTTTTTTCCCTGTGCCCTGTACCTTGAGCCGTTCCCTTAGTGGCAGCCCAAAGCCGTGTTTTTTGGACCCGGATTCTTCTCTGTTGTAAAACGTTTGCCCTCCTCTTTTACTGAGTGATTGTTTCTCCTTTATATGGTTCGAAGTTCTTCATGAAAAGGTAAAAAAAGCCCACGAACAGAAAATTTATCACCGCAGTCAGGTGAAAACCGTTTGCAAAGCCTATTCTCTGAATTATACCACCCATGAGGGCAGAACTGAGCATCATACCGAAATAGATGCAGGTATTGTAGCCACCCATAGCAAGTCCTCGGGAATCCTGCTCAACAACCTCTGCGATAAGTGCACCGACAGAGGTAAAGGCCAACCCCATACTAATGCCAAAAAGGGTTGCCGTTAAAATGAAGTGAATCACATTTTCAGATACCGCAAAACCAACCATAGCAGCAGAAAACCCAAAGAGTCCCAGAATCACCAGAGATCCACGTCTGGCAACTCTGTCGCTAAGATAACCGAAGGGAATCCGACAGAGGGCATTCCATAACCCTTGCACCGCAAAAACCAGCCCGATCTCAGCCACACTCAACCCCTGATTTTGAGCATGGAGAGGAAAGAAGGTTACAAACATCCCCAGTCCAAAACAACCCCCCAAGGTAACCAACCAGCAACCCACAAGAGGACGATTGTGTAACAGGTTCGTCGCTACAGCAGCTTCATTCCTTGTGGCCCTGGTGTCCAGCATATGGCGAGCCCGGGGCAAATAGAAGAGGATCAGCCAGAAGGTGATAAAGATGAGAATCCCTGAGATAAGAAATACCTGAAGAAACCCTAGCTCCTCAGCCACGAACCCTCCCAATGCCGGGCCAAGACTCATGGAGGTGTAAAGGGCCGTGGTGTACCACCCATAGGAGCGCCCAAGGTGAGTTGCTGGAGAAATATCAGCGACCAGTGACATCATGGTTGGGCCAAAGGCAGCCAAGCCAATACCAAAAAAGAGATAAATCCAAACCATCTGCCAAGGGGTTTTGCTGAAATAGAGCAAGAATGATGTGGCTGAGAGGATGAGTGCACCAAAACAGGCCAGCCGTTTGCGGCCCAAGCGGTCGGACATCATACCCAAGGGGAAAGACAACAGGGCCGCCATAAGTAAAAAGGCGGAATTGATGATTCCCACTAATACTGCATCAGCACCAAGTGATCTGGCGTAAAGGGGTACCACAGGAAGTCGCATGTGCGACCCCAAAAAGCCACCGAAGGCGACACCGCAACAAATCAACAGCAGAGTTGTATAGGATGGGATAGCCGATTTCTTAGAAGCAACGTTCGTCATTTTGACCGGATTGGGGAAAGAAGCAATTGTGGCAGCATACGATAAAGGGTGCTAGAATACCAGGCTTATATAGCCCGCATTATTCATGAAACGTTGTCTCAAGAGCGTGTAGAGGGGTGGTAGGGTCATTGAGGGATTGAGGAAAGCAGGGATTCAGAAATGTGGGGAGCCTTGTCTATATCCTGGCATCGCTCCTTGAATCATAGAAAATATTACTCGGAATCTGACCGGCCAAAAGCATTCG
>JBFFBS010000159.1:0-8225 GCA_041560295.1 Syntrophobacteria bacterium
AGACTTGTCGACGAGCTCAAGTCGTGTCGCTACGGGGAATGAGCTCGCTGTAGCATTTTCAAGACGTTTACGCGACACCACCCTAGGAACGAAATGAAAACCGTAAGCCAACAAGCAACATATCGTAATCAGCCCGTGGCCGGAGCTTTGTGTGTGCTGGGTGCCTCGTTCACCTTTGCGGTGCTGGGAGCTCTGGTAAAAGTTGTCTCAGTCTCGCTCACCAATGAGATGGTGGTGTTCTTTCGAAACTTCTGCTCACTTTTCTTCATTCTACCCTGGATCTGGTACAGCAATCCGCCAGGAGGAGTTCGAACATCATATTTCGCCCTCCACCTCCTGCGCAGTATAGCAGGGCTTGGAGGTATGTATTGCTTTTTCTATGTTATTGCTCACCTGCGACTCTCTGAGTCCTTTCTGCTTATGGCTACCGCCCCTTTGTTCATTCCAATAATTGCCTATGTTTGGCTCCGTGAGCCAGTTGCACAAAAGGTGCGAGGGGCAATTGTTATCGGTTTCATAGGCATCATCCTGATTCTCAAACCTGGTATGGGAATGCTTCAGCCGATTGCGTTCATTGGTCTGGGGGCAGGCATTCTCGGCGCTTTGGCCATGGTCAGTATCCGGCGTATGTCCTCATCGGAGCCTACCATCCGGATCGTTTTCTATTTCACCGTATTTGGTACCATGATCTCCGCGGTGCCCCTGATCTGGTCGTGGCAGTCACCCAAACCGGAAATCTGGTGGCTGCTCGTTCTCATGGGTTTGCTGGCCGCAGTGGGCCAATTTTTGCTTACCAAGGGCTATAGCCTGGCGCCAGCGGCACAGGTGGGACCGTTCACCTACGGCAATGTGGTATTTGCCACCCTTCTGGGCTGGATATTCTGGGGCGAAGGTTTGGATTCTTTGACCTGGCTCGGTGCACTCTTGATCTGTCTTGCCGGTATCATTACAACCCACAGAACGGAAACCCATGCATTAGTGGGTACAACTGCCGGCACGACCGCACCGGTGGCCGAAGAGTTCAAAGAGTAAAAGACAGTTTTATCTCTATGATGAGGTCCTGGTGGCGGCTCTCATATTATCGAGATGCTCTCCTCCCGATTGAAAAATGAACATCTCAATTAATTGCTGGGCGCTGACATCGCCACCAATCGCTGCAAGGTAACCGGTGCGGCCTAGGTCCGCCTCACTCAACCCTTCCAGGTAGCCGGCAAAGGCTGAACCTTTTTTTCGCAACAAAGCGAGAACTTCTTCTTGTGTGCAATTTGCTTGTTCTTTGGCATGTTGCGCGTTCATCTGATCGATTGCCTCCATGGTGATCTCCGGCATTGCTTCACCGGCCACGATCATCCTGACAAGATCAATGGCCCCATAGTGGCCGGCGGCAACATGATGAGCCACTACGCCCACAGTCCATTGTTCCCCTCCACACACTTTTTGCCAATCCTCGACGGTGCAGCTCTCGACAAAGGCAATGAAGTCGTTACTGAACGCTGTGAACCGTTCGACTAGCTCTTTTGTTCTCTGGCTCATAATCTCCCTCCAATTTTGGCCCGGATGTGGTTTGTTTTTCGAATTCTAGTGGTTATAGTTAATTCGGTCAAATTGATTACATTGCGAGAGTGGAGGGACAATCGATTTAAATGAAAACTCAAATGCAGCATTTCTTCCACCCCTTAAACCTCTGGTGCAGGGTTGGTGGAAAGTTCACTTTTGTTTTTAGGCTCTATGAGACTTGCTTTTGGCAGCCGTTCCTGCGGCGATGGTTTGGTCTTACCAACACTAGGGACACTTACTTTTTGAGGGGCGATAAAGAAGTGGACAAAGGGGTCTGCTCCATAGCATTGGGAAGTGGGCCGGAACGTTAACGAAAACTCACCTTGTTTAATCCAAATGTTCTTCCAGCCAGGGAGGGATGTTTCCTTTTTTAACTATTTTTTTGTTAATCCGATCCATTACCTCCCACAGTTCTTTGAACTCCGGGGCAAGACTCCACTCGTCGGGTTTGGTGGCATACTCTTCAGCATCGTGGAGAAAATAATAGCAGTGGATGGTGCAACCACGGTACTCCTGATCCGGGTTTTTCCAGCGGACGAAGTTGCCGGGGAAAATGCCTGCTACCTGCCAGCCGTCCTTAATGCACCATTTCTGAGTGATGTCGTGCCAGGTCTCTACGAAGGTGGTGAGATACTCTGCTCCCGAGGCCAGGGCGGTTTTCCAGGTAACAACTCTCAGGTTCAGCATTATGTCTTTCAGCCTGTATTCCGGTAAGGTGGCCGCAAAGGTGAACTCCACCTGCAGGTTATTCTCGATTTTCGTGAGCATGGTGGCAGCGACAACCCTTTCGGTCTCAAATTCTACAACCACTGGCATGCAGCAGACTCTCCTTCGACTATCTTTCTTCCAGTCCTCATCAAGGGCTATGAGCCCCTCGTATCTCTCCGGCATCAGCACGAACTCGTGGGGCGAACCGTAGATTTCCGGATAAGCTATTCTAAACAGTGAGGCTGCGGAGTCGATAAGCTTCTTGGAAAGAACTTTCACCTGGAATCTATCGTTGTCAAAAGGCTCTGATTCAAATCTCTTCCAGACGACCTTCTTATCTTTTGTGGGTCTTGTTTTGCAGGTGGTTGCCATCTCTCTGTAGGGACTACCTAGCTCGATCATCTGTTATCCTCGCTGAGGAAAGGTTGATTACGGATCAACAAACATTTGAAGATATCGAGGTACCGAGAAAAAATGGGCGATTCGAGGCTAAATATTGGCAGGAATGGAGCAAAGAAGCAAGCAAGGAAGATAGAATATTTGTTTCCTGAAACACAGCGGATTTTTCGATGGCTGATCCCTGTGCCAGGGCTCAGCCACCGGTCGCCCACTCATCAGGATATTTTTCAAAGATACAGAGTCGCACCTCACTAGCCAGCGATATTTTTTAGCGCCGCCATGGTCTCTTCTGGCTCCGGTCGAACAGTGTAGTCAGTGTTGATTTCCGCGTATCGGATAATGCCTTTTTGATCGATGATCAGTCTGGCTGGAAGCGGGAGGGTCCAGGAATCGTCTCCATTGTATTGTTCCAGATCAATGTTGAACTTCAAATATACTTCCTTGAGATCTTCCGGTAATTTGAACTTGAGGCCATAACTCTGTGCCACCTCGTTGCCGGGGTCGCTGAGGATTTCAAAAGTCAACTTCTTTTCTTCTCTGAATTCCCGATTGAATGACTGAAGTTGGGGTGAGATAGCAATAAAAGTAGCACCCAGTGCCTTGAATTCCGCAGTTGTCTTTTTGAGAGCGTCCAGCTCCAGGTTGCAATAGGGTCACCATTTGCCCCGATAGAAAGTAAGAACAACTGGTCCCTGAGAGAGCAACTCTTGCAAACGAAATTCTTGACCGTCAGCGTTTTGCAAGGCGAAATCCGGTGCTTCGTCACCAACTTTCACAGTGCCATCGAGAATACCTGATTTTTCAAGGTCATGGGTGGCACCATGGATGATCTCCACGGCTTCCTTAGGCGCTTGAGCCTCAAACCCCTTTTTCATTGCACTCAATTTTTTTTGCAGCGACATGCATGTACTCCTCTCAGTCAACCATCACAGATACATTGAAATCTAAAATTCTGTCCTCAGCTTGAAACCTCAGTTGCATAACAACTTGCACTTTCATGGTTCAGAAGATAATCTCGAAAAATCCTCATGCAACAAAAAAAATGAAGCTCCCTGCAGCCAGCTGCAGGGCCGCCTGCGGCGGGGAATAGAATCCTCCTCACTGCAGTTTGCTCAACCAATCAAAGGGCTTTTCATGATTGGGAATTGGCGCTACATTATTGGCGCAATCTTGCTTTTAGGCTCAGGCTGTTTATTTCTTTTCATCAACCCATATGTGGGCCTATCCAAGGCCTACCTCGTGAGCTTACCAGTATTCGCTATAGGTGTTATCATCGTCTGGCGAACCGAACGAAAACCACCTGGATCCTAGACTTGCTGCCTTTGTCAGCACAGGAGGGAATATGTCTGAAGAGATCTTGCGTCAGCAGCTATATGCTGCCTACAAGAACCGGGGAATGATGTACTATCACATCTTCCAGGAATTGAGGAAAGAAGTAGGGGATGAAAAAGCTGCAGAAATAATGAAACGGGGGATCTACAACCGTGGGCTCGAGATCGGCAAGAAATATGCGAAATTTTCACCCGCAGACCTGGAGGGGTTGAAGAGCGCTTTCCTAGCAGGCGCCACAGACCAAGGTGAAATGTTCCAACCGGAAATACTTCGTTGTGATGCCGAAGGACTGGACATCCAGATGCGAACCTGTCCTCTGAAGGAAGTCTATCAGGAGGCAGGGTTGAGCGATCAGGAAATTGCCAGGATGTGCGACATAGCTGCTGAGGTTGACTACGGGACCTTTGAAGGAGCAGGTTTCCGGTTTTTTGCTGACACTTGGAAACCGGGAGAGGAAGGCTGCTGCCGTCTCCACATCCGGCCAGGAGAATAGGTCAAAGCGCAGAGAGCATAGCGCATAGCGAAAAAAAGAGGAAACGGTGAACAGTCGCTAAGCCAGCGCATAATCGGTTTACCCCTCACCATTTACTGTTGAACGCACGCTCTGCGCGTAGCGCTTTGAGTAGTGGGGGCAGCCCAAAGCCGGGCCTGCCGCGCCGTAGCCTCGGTGAAGGCGGGTGCTTTGGGTCCAGATTCTTTACTTTTAGGCTAGACTCGGATTTCGCAGCCGGCACGGTGGAAAATCTGAAACTACAGGAGCGCAAATTGAAAAGAGTTGTGACCATTTTAGTTGTTGGCCTGTTCTTTGTTCTGCCCTCGGCAGCATGGGGAGATGACGCACAGAACTATGTAACCGCAGGTTTTGGATTCTATTTTTATACAGGAGACATTACCAGAGAGACTCAACTTGATGAGGCTGTCATTGTAGAGCTTTCATATGGACGATACCTTCATCCAAACTTTGTTCTGGAAGCTGGCGTAGGCTATATTCATGATGATCATTCGGGGGACGAGCTCCAGGGATGGCCCTTCACCCTCACAGCTATAGGCGTCTATCCTATAGAAAAGGTCCGCCTTTTGGGAGGAGGGGGTATAGGAGTGTATCCTATGAATTTTGACGGCGAAATAAACAACGTCATTATTCATGGCGAGGACACTGTTCTCGGAGGCCACGTGTTGACGGGCCTCCATTGGTATCTTCGTCCCTCTGGCTTCATTGGGCTGGAAGGAAAATACTTGTTTATGGAAAGAGCAAAATTCGAGGATGAAAAGCTTGAACTCGATGGTTTTACCATGATATTGAAGCTGGGTTTCAGATTCTAGGAATACTTGGAGACCGTATTTTGCTTTAATATTCATCTGTTAAATTTCCCATTCTCATGAAATAATTCCACCTTACCGTCTATAACTCACCAGCGGTTGCCCCTGTTTCTTTTTGTAAGTCGAAAAAAATGGTTGACGTGGGCTCGGAGATGTTATAGTATTTAAGCAACTACTAAAACAAGAGGTCAAGATGGAAACCAAACAGGCGGAATTATTCAAAGTTTTGGGTGTCGATTCCCGCATAAGAATTATCGAGCTCCTGAAGCAAAGAGGGCCTCTTGGTGTCAATGAGATGTCGAAGAGCCTGGGGATTACACCTTCCGCCGTCTCGCAACACCTCAAGATTCTCAAGCACGCTGGACTGGTCAGAAATGAGCGCAAGGGCTACTGGATACCGTATCAGATAGACCCGGTTGCCTTAGAAGAATGCGGGGAATTTCTTGCCAAGATCTGTACCTGCGGCTGCAAGGGAACCGGGGGGTTTTCTGAAATGGAGCTTAATGGAGCCACGGATAAGGTTGATCTTCTCCGCAAATATGAAGAGGAACTCGAGGCAGAGCTTCAGAGAGTGCAAAGTCGCATTGAGGAACTAGGGAAGGAGTGATAGTCTCTTTTTTTGCCCAACTATTTTAGTATTTACTAAATTACTTGAAAGAATACGGTCAGACAAAGGAGGTGATAAAAGTGGTCAAAAAAGAGAAATATGATTGCGGATGTGGTTGCCTACCCTTGAAGAAGAAAGGCAGCAGTGAGTTGAAGCCGGAGGCTAAAAAGTCCAAAAAAACAAAGAAGTAAATGACTTCGGAATACCAAAGTTGAAGCTCCCTTTCCCGCTTTAGCGGGACTAAGGCGGGAAAGGGAATCTTCGAAATGTAAGGAAGTGATTCTATTTTATTGTAGTTCGCTCGCTAACCCCGTCCGCCTCAGGCGGACTGCGGGGAATGCGCTCGCTGTAGCATTTTCAACCTATAATGCGGGTCACATCTTACGTTCTGTCTTTCGGCGCAGTATTCTTCATTCTTAAGATGTGACCCTACGTCCCCTTTATTCGGTTCACAGCAAAAAATACCGGACTAGGGGGTAAGTTGGAGCTTCTGTCCTGCCCATATGGTGGACCCTCGGATATCGTTGTATCTCCTCAGGCTGGCTATGGAGACACCCGTTCGTCTGGCAATGAGGCCCAGGGTATCACCTTTCTGAACCACATAATGGCTTTCGGATAAGTCTTTTTGTTCTCCGGATCTACCCTTCCCAAGTTCTTGCAAGGCAACAACTACCCTGGGACCAAAGCCCGGAGGAACTTTGATCTGATGTTTACCTTTGGGCACATAGTTTCGCCGGAATTGAGGGTTGAGTTCTTTGAGAACCTTGAAATCTGTATCCAGGGCAAGGGCCAGATCTGTCAGGTTCAAGCGACTGCTCAATTTAACCGGGACCAAATCGTACCAATTCGGTGGGTAAACCTGCTCTGGGGGGAGACTAAAACCATACTGTCTCGGGTTTTCCATAATAATCTTAATAGCAGTGATGCGAAAAACATATCGTTCTGTTTCCAGAGGCAGATCGAGCCGATAAAAGTTTTTGACTTTTTGTTTCCGTATTTCCCTCTTGAGGAAGGAATCGCCGCAGTTGTAAGCCGCTAGGGTTAGCGTCCAATTATCGAATTCGTCATGCAACCGTCTTAAATAGTTGATGGCTGCTTCAGTAGATTGTTCGAAGTCTAACCGTTGGTCTATCACTCGGTTTTTTTGCAGCCCATATCGTCTACCGGTGCGAGACATGAATTGCCAGATTCCGACGGCTCTCTTCCTCGATTTGATATCGGTAATAAGGGCGCTCTCCGCCACCGCCATGTATTTGAGGTCAGCGGGCATTCCGGCTTCAGACAGTTTCTCCTCGATGTATGGAAAATAGCGCCCAGCCCTCTTGAGCCACAGAAAAACCTGGGCCCGATCCCAAACGGCAATGGTGAATTCTCGATCCAGCATCTCCAGAACACGGCGGTTTTCCAGGGGCATGGGTTCATCACACAGGCTGATTGATCCTGGGAGGGGAAAATCAGGCAGAACTTCAGCGGCAGTGGGCTCTTCGGCGGTGGAGAGAGAAGATCTAAGGCTCATAACCACAAGATTGAGAGCCAATAAAAGGGCCACTACTCCGAGAAGAAAAGCCTGTAGTCGCGCACTTCCAAAAGATGGCAAAGAAGAACGAATCACTTTACCTGACCTTTTCGGTATCCAAAATCGTACCGTATGTTTTGAGGCTCAGCTTAGACCTCAATGAGAGGGAAAGGCTATCAAACAGTGGACTGCTTTCATTGAAAGGTTTGTCCACTCGCCATTTTTATGTTCAGGTTCGTATTAAAAGCAACTTCCATACCATGGAATGATACAAAGTGGCAGATCTTTTGTTTTGAAAAATTGAATCTTCTGAGGTAAGAATAGATAGTTCTTTGCAATCAAAATATCTAATCTCAAAGTAATGAGCACAGCCACAAGATCATGCCTGCGAACGAAACCGTCGTTGTATTGGGAGCCAGCCCCAAACCAGAGCGGTACTCCAACCAGGCAGTCCGTGCTCTCGTGGAGCATGGGCATCACGTCATTCCCGTTCATCCCTTGCTCAAAAAAATTGCAGGGGTGGTTGTAGTACCTGCCTTGAGTGGCGTCAAGGGTCCAGTGAACACTCTTACCCTTTATGTTGGTCCAGAGAGAGGGAAAGAGCTGCTTCAAGATATGATCAATTTAGGTCCAGACAGGGTCATTATGAACCCGGGGACAGAATCAGACGACATCGAAGAGGCGTTGAATGCCAAGGGTATAGCCGTGCTCAGAGCATGCACTCTGGTCATGCTCAGGACGGATCAATTTTAGCGTTGACCCCAGGTTGAGAAAAAGGAGGATAAA
>JBFFBS010000160.1:0-8192 GCA_041560295.1 Syntrophobacteria bacterium
ACGGAATCGTTCAACTTGAGTCATTTTCTGTTTTGGTCATTTGGATTTTGGTAATTCGAATTTGTTTCGGATTTCGATATTGGTCCTTCGGACTCCCCACCCTACGGGCGGGGCCCCGGTTTCGATATTCGGATTTATCAGTTAGAGCTATTCCTCTTCCAGGGCTAATTCGATTAGCCGATCAAGGAGTTCGGAAAAACTAATTCCCGCCGCTGCCGCCGCTTGCGGATAAAGGCTGGTGGCTGTCATGCCTGGAATGGTATTGGTTTCCAGAACGTAGGCTTCATTATCACTGACAATCATGTCGGTGCGGCTGTAGCCCCGACATCTCAGAGCCTGGTGGGCTCGCACTGCGTAGTCCTGGGCCTTTTCGGTCAACTCTTCGTTGAGACGAGCAGGACAAATCTCTTCCGTGGCACCGGGTTTGTACTTCGCCTCATAGTCAAAAAAGGTATATTGGTCGCCGGGGATAATCTCAACCAATGGCAGGGGTTCCGGATTCAGGTTGCCGAGAACCGCACCGGTGATCTCGGTACCGGCAATGTACTTCTCCACCAGGACAAGGCGGTCATACTGGCCAGCCAAGTCTAACGCTTCTTTGAAGTGGCCGGCATCATCGACTATACTGAGACCTATGCTTGAGCCCTCATGTTCAGGTTTTACCACCACCGGGAAACCTAAAGCGTCCCGGACCTTGTTTTGAGCATCAGGGTCGGACCGGTCCAGGATCAGGTAGGGTGCTACCGGCAGGCCGGCATACTCATACAATCGTTTGGATTGGATTTTGTTTATGCCGATAGCACTGCCGAGAACGCCACTGCCGTGATAGGGGATATCAAAAAGTTCAAGTAGTCCTTGGATAGTGCCGTCTTCGCCGTATCGACCGTGGAGGATGATCAAAGCAACATCGATCTCCTCAGCTTCTGCCATCAGTCGAGGCAGATCGTCTCTGGGGTCATAGCGGCGTATGTGGTATTTTTCTTTGTTTAAAGCTTGATAAACTTGTTCACCGCTTTTGAGGGACACCTCGCGCTCGGCGGAGCGCCCACCGCTGAGCAATGCCACAGTCAGCTTATCCATGGTTGCTCTCCTGTTCTTGCAGGTAATCCTGCAGTAATGAGAATTGTTAACGGTAAGGTCCTGATAATACAAGCCCTACTAATTCGATGGACCGCACTGTTGATATATCGTCAATCTTGATGGTGGACTGAAATGTCTTAAGTATATTGGCAAAATCTGATTTTTAATTCAACGGGCAAATGCGGGCTGGTAAGAAAAAAATGTGAAGGTGAAAAAAAGGAGGAAATAGGAGAAATCAGAAGATCATCAATGTTGATAACGGTAAAAACGGAAAAAATCCGGGCGTAAGCTCTTGAATATCAGTAGTATTTTGGAAAAGACGGAAAAAATTCCTATTCTCGCACCCTTATCAGTGTATACTCGAACAAGCTCCGGAAATCTTGATGAAATTTAGTTGTTAACAACTGAGGCCCGTTTAGAGTAAAATACGGTTATATGGAGTTTGACATCAGAATGCGAATGGATTACAAAACTACGCCATGTGCTGGCACGTCTCCGTATCTCAGCCAGAACTAGGAATAGAAGATCTAGTTGCCTCCTTTCCAACCAAATCGAAATCGATAATTCCAATAGTTCCGGAGACGCACCGCATAATGGCCAAAGCATTTCTCTGGTTTTCCGCTCCTGATTAAACCAACCGGACGGAACCCAAACAACGAAAAGAGGTAAGACTATTTAGAATCATATTGCGGACGAGGCGCAAGAGGGCTCCTATTTCCGTGATATTGCTCCCCGTAAGCCTGAGCTGCTTGCTCGTCCTTGAAACCGCTTGGCTGGTCACAGACCACGGTAGATAATTGAGGTGTTTGTATGGAGGATATCTGGAGACGGACGAAGGACGATTTGCAAAATCTAATCTCCAGTAACTGTTTTAAGATGTGGATTGATCCCATTGAACTGGTGATCTCTCGAGAAGGTAAGATTTCTTTAGCTTGTCCCAATCGGTTTTTTCTCAACTGGGTCCGAGAGAACTACTTCCCTAAAATCAAGAGAAGTTGGGAGCAGCACGGTGGTATTGCTGCGGACGTCCATCTTCGGCTGGCAGCTACACCCCGCAGATCGCGACAGGACAAGAAAGATTCCAGCCAGTTGCCGCTACCCCTCCCTCCGCAAGAGAACGGACACATGTACCGTCTGAATCGGAGATTCACCTTTGATCAATTTGTGGTGGGCTCTGGGAACAGCTTTGCGTTCTCTGCGTCCTTTGCCCTCGCCAATGGTGATAGCGGCCTGGGTAGTTCCCTGTATTTGTTGGCAGATACTGGGTTGGGCAAGAGTCATCTTTCGCATGCTATTGGCAACCATATCCTTACCCAGAATAGTGGTACTCGCGTTTGCTACCTCACTGCTGAGGAGTTCACCAATGAGATGGTTGTCGCCATCAAACAGCGTCGCATGGATGGATTCAAGGAAAGATACCGCGATAAGTGCGATGTCCTACTTTTAGAGGAAGTACAATTTCTCAGTGGCAAAGAAAAGACGCAGGCGGAACTAGCTTACACTCTTGATGCCCTCAGCCGCGTGAACAAGCGGGTCATATTCACCGGGACCCAATTTCCGCGAGATATTCCGAAGCTGAAGAGCAAGCTCCAATCTCGATTGACCGCTGGTATGGTCACCCACATCGAACCCCCGGATTTTCAGACGAGACTCAAGATCCTCGAAAAGAAGGCGGACAACGAGGGGATTCGGCTTCCGTCGGAGGTGGCCGAAGTATTGGCCACCCATATCACTCGCGATGTGCGACAGTTGGAGAGTTGTGTCATTGGTATCGTCGCCAAGTCTTCGCTTTTGGAAAAACCTGTCGACCTCAGACTGGCACACGAGGTCCTGGAATCGGTCTGCGACAGTCGGGAGGCCATAAGTATAGAACAGGTGCAACAAGTTGTCTGTCAGTACTTCAAGGTTTCGGTTGAAGCCCTGAAGTCAAATTCACGCAAGAAAGGCGTGGTCTATCCACGTAATCTGGGTATGTACTTCTGTCGCAAGTACACCGACGAAACTTTGGAATGCATTGGTCGGGCCTTCAATCGCTCCCACGCCACGGTGATTCATGCTGTGGATAACATCTCCCGGCAAATTCAACAAAAGAGCGGTGTGCGTAGCCAGGTTGAGTTCCTCGGGCAGCAGCTCGAAAACCCTTCCTCTAGTATGCGTATTTCATGAATGAGCTTCTAGTACCACTTCAAGTCCACAATCCATAATCGTCCAAGCCCGGATATTTCATGAATCACTTGCTGCGACCACGAATATGGCCGTCCTTCCTGGCGTCCTCGGGTGTCGGCCCCTGCGACGTACCGTTCAGGTACGGAAACCAATCCCGCGGTACCGCGGGACGAGTTGCCAGGTGGCCCGCCCGCCTCGCCTGAGCGAGCAGGCTCGCGATGGCGGGCAGGCACGACCATCTAATTCGCGCTCGCTGCGCTTCCGTCTTCGCTAAAGCTTCGCCGAGACAAGCCGCTCAGTCCCGCAAGCGGGTTCCCAGTTTCGTGGTCTCGCGACAGCAATTCATGAAATATCCGGGCTAAAGATCTGCTGGGGAGAGTAACAAGCTGACACCATTTAGGGTCTCGGCAGGGTGCGGCTCTCTTGCGGGGGGCTTTAGTCCAGTTACGAGAGAGAAGGCAAGTTCCGGCGGAACCTTGGGATAGCAGGCGCACTCCAGCCGCAGGTAATGGGTAGGTTTCTCTGGCACTGGCCAGTGCTCTTGGAATGCATCAGCAGCTTTCTGAACAACTTGCTGTAATTCCTGCCACTGATCTTCTGGTACTGTCTCCTGCTGCAAACGGTTCACTGCGACAGTAACAGACTCCCGCCACGTATCCACAAACGACTCGCGACTTACTGATTGTCTGAATTCCACAATCTTTTCCAAAGAAAGCTGTTGCGGATCGGGGAGGACTGATAAACATTTTTGTTCAGCTCCCCTTACTACCATTCCTTCGGCGACAGCGGATAACTGAGACGGCAGTCGTTCTGAAATCTCCGCGAAAACTTCTGGACTGGAGGTAAGAGGCAGAAAGGGACCGGCTTGCACCTGTGAGCAATAGAAGTGAGTCCAGGCCCGGAGTCGTTCATAGGTATATTGAGTTGGTGGAGGATCCGATTCTTCCAGCAAAGGTGATCTCATGGCCACAGCGTCACTCTCTTCATCTGCAGCAATTCCCGCCTCCTCATGGAGCTTTGCTTCCAGCCCACGGATTCGCTCCATGTGCAGATCCAGCTCGAGATGGTCATGGTCCAGCTTATGCGCAAGGAGCAGGAAGACCCCATCGTTGACTAACTCAGCCACTTCTGGAGCCAGTTGGGGATGAGCCTGTCTGATTCTGGCAACCAGACCAGTTCTCGAATTTTCAAAATCTTCCTGAAGCGCAAAGGTCCTCAGCAGTTGAAGCAGGCCGCCATTCTGATGGACGCTGCCGAGTTGCTGATAGCTTTGGTGTGCTTGTCCAATGGTTTCTAAGAGGGAGGTTTCAGTTACAGGCTGAAACGGCTGCACCATTTGGGAGGAGCGCAGCAGGCCCGGCAGGCCAGGTTCGAAATCAGGAAGAACCTGAAGTAAGTAAATAGTGTCGAAGTAGAAAATCAACCGTTTTAAATTCTTTTCCTCCAAGAAGGTATAGGGGAAATAGGTTGCGCTCAATGAAACAGACTGTGTTTTCATGGTTGTCCTTTTACCATATTTATGTGGTCATCGAAAAGCTGATCCTCTGAGCCAGGTCGAATTTCAATGGCTCTGCCGGTAAAGATGGCTAAGGATATTGGAGTAATGGAGTACTGGAGCAATGAAGTGTTGGAAAAAGCTAAACCCCCAAATTACATTTTAAAAAGTCTTTGCATTGCTCCATCACTCCACCACTCCATTACTCCAACAAACTACCCGCACGAGGTAAAGACCGTTAAAGTCGCCTCAGGGGGTGGCATGAAACCCCCTAGGCCCCGTATTCTTTACTGATTATGAACAATGATAAATGCGAATGCCAAATATCAAGTACCGGCGAAAAGACTTGCGGGCAAGGAGGGTAGCAACCCACGTTGGTGAGCGAGCTCCAACAGTCTTCTGATAGCCAGACTTCCTTCCTCACCAAGTTCCAGAGAATAGTCATTCACATAGAGATCTATGTGTTGGCGAATAACGGAATCGTCCATTTCCTGAGCGTGCATTTTGATATAGGGCCATACCTTTTCTGGATTTTTTCGGGCGAAGAGCAGACTGCGGCGAATACCTTCCTCTACAGCCTCAGCAACATCGGCCCCAAGGTCTCGTCTAACAAGAATCGCTCCCAGGGGCACGGGCAGACTTTGAGTCTCTTCCCACCAAGCGCCGAGATCCACTACGGCATGAAGCCCATAGTTGGGATACGTGAAGCGGCCCTCATGAATGATCACGCCAGCGGCAAACTCGCCCTGCTGCAAGCTGGGCATGATGTCCTCGTAGGACATGGGGTACACTCGGGAGAAGCCTTCCCCATAGAGCTGGAGCAGCAGGTTGGCAGTAGTCAGCTTGCCTGGAATAGCGATGGCCTCGTGGCGCAAGCTATCCATGTTTCTGGGTTCCCGGGCAACCACCAGGGGACCACAACCCCTACCCAGGGCGGCCCCGGAGTGAAGTAAAGAATAGTGTTCTGCCACCAGTCCGAAGGCGTGGACCGAAATCTTGGTGAAGTCGAGGATACCATCCTGGGCAAGGTTGTTCAGGGTCTCCACGTCTTCGTGGATTATCTCCAGAGTGCAGTTGACAACATCGAGTTTGCCGGTGGCCAGCGCCCCGAAAATAAAGGTGTCATTGGGACAAGGGGAGAAACCTAGTCTAAGAGTATTCATGGAAGTACTACCTAAATAAATGCCTAGAATGCCTAAAATGAGCTAAAGTGTACGAAAGTGCCTAAAATGAACTAAAGAAACCAAAGAATATAGTAGCCAGGAGTTGATGGAAATTACATATCACAATGATTAGGATTTCAGTGTTCAGGCTTCAGCTTTTTGTTTTTCTTTCCTGACACCTGATCCGCCTCCGGCGGAACACCTGAAACCTTTAATTCCTCAATCTACAATCTCAAATCTGCAATCTACAATCCCCTCCTGCTCTCTGCCTTTCATACCTTGTGCCAGTTTTCCAGGAGATACAACACGGCTCGCTGACAATTATCCAGAGCTCCTGCCAGTTGCCATCTCTTTTTGTTGCGATCACCGGCCCAGTTGCTCAGACCCCGAAGTTGCAGAAAAACTACCTGGTAGCGAAGGCACACGTGGGCTACTGCTGCACCTTCCATATTCTCGCACAGAGCCCCAAAGCGGTCACCCAAAAGACGAGCCTGAGCCAGGCTGCCACTCACCCCGGACACTGTGACGAATGGCCCCTCATGTATCCGGGCCGCAGCGGAGGCAGGTCGCCACTCGCTGAGTAACCGGCGAGCTCGCTCCAATTCCAGCCGATCCACCGGGATTCGGTTGAAGATCGGTCCCTCTGCGGTCTGTGCCAGAGGGATGCCGATGACATCGAGGGGCTGCCAGCTACTGAGAGTGGCGACACCCTCGTCTCCCAGGATTTCCTCACTGGCCAGGGCCAGCTCGTTGAGTTCAACATCTGTATGGGGATATGCTCCTGCTGAGCCCCACATCCAGAGACGAGTAACAGGAAAGCTCGCCAGAATGGTTGCTGCCGCGGCAGCAGCGTTGATCTTACCGAGACCACTGAAGGCGAGAAGTACCTGGTTGCCGGCAATTTTCCCAGTATGTATTTGGAGGTCACCCTTGAGAATAATCTGTTTATCCTGAAGCTTGGAAAGTAGAAGCTCGCCCTCGCCGGGGAGGGCTGCCATGAGGGCATGGGGCGCTGAACGAGAGCCGACTTCGGTGCTACCCATAGGTTAATATCTCCACAGAGCAAAATTGAGGAATTGAGGAATTAGGTCGGTAATCTAGAAATATTTCATTTTCTTAATTCCTAAATCCCTTAATTCCTGAATTTAGATACTTTAGCTCACCACCCATTCGGTGTTCAAGGTTTGTGTTTTGTGCTTCATTCCTCGTTCCTAATGAATTGCTTAAACCAACTTCCCCAAGTAATTGAACGTGCTGTGCGGCTGGGGACAGTGCTGACGCTCTACTCCCTTCATGATAGTGTGGATTTCCTGGCGTTGCAGTGGTTGTCCTCGTACATCCACCACAAAATGCTTTACACCCAGTTTGCGAAGCTCTGGGATATGGTTAAAAAGACAAAGCGGGCGATCAGAGCGGACCGGAGTAAATCCTGCTCTCCATCTATGTTGAAGCCGATCCCGACCCGAAGACCGAATGGCGAATCCTTCACGACCTCGTATCCTCAGACGGCTAGTGAAAAGAGGTGGCCAGCCATAAACTGTTAGCAGAGGGGTCAAGCCCTGCACGGCCGGTACGAGTTTGCGAAGATTGTCCCGGTCGTTCTCCAGGGAAAGAATCAAAAGTTCGCAGCCCATTTCTCGCAACAGGGAACAGGCTTGTGAGTTAAGGACATTGAAGGTGTAGTCGGCCATGAGCAATTCAGGAGGTCTGGTAAAAAGGCTCAGGTGCCCCCAGTTTGCCACAACCCAGCGACTGAATCCCATTTGCTGAAATCGCTGCACCTGGTCATGATAAAAGGCCAAGTCCTTTTCATGAATGATTGGTGGCAAGACCCAGAAAAACCGGTCTCTCTTTTTTGGTGACAATTTTCGTCGCGATAGAGAGTGTAAATTGGCCTGAGTGGCCTGGAGCAAAACCCAGTGGGCCCCCGAGTGCAAAGAGACATTGAGAAGATTTAGTTGAGAGATCCGGAGGTAAAAAACAATTTGCTGGTCTTTCCCTTGTTTGCTTCTTGGCTTGTCCAGAATCTCGCTCGCCAAGCGAGGGGGAGCACCAAGCTGCGCAGGTTTTGCAGTTTGCTTTCTGAGAATGGTACGAAGCTTGGCCGCTGATAATCTCTTGCCCTGTTTAGATCTGGTTTTGAAGAGACGATCGCCACGGCGAGCACCAGCAATTCGTGCAACAGTCACAACTGCTCCGGCGTCCGCCTCGGTCAGTCGCTGACCTTTTAAGACCATATTTTTGATGGTAAAGGCTGCTTTCTCCACCTCTTCATCAGAGTCCAGTCG
>JBFFBS010000161.1:0-8181 GCA_041560295.1 Syntrophobacteria bacterium
GGTGAGACTCGTGCAACGCCCTCTCCATGCGTTTGAGCTCTTTTATTTTCTCCTCAAGTAGCTTGTTTGCTTCCACCAATTGGGCAGTACGCTTCTCCACCCTTCGTTCCAACCCATCATGAGCTTTGCGCAGTTCCTCTTCAGCTCGCTTGCGTTCAGTGATGTCAATATTGACCCCTAAAATCTCTGGTATTTGATCTCTATCTGTAACCGGGGCAATGATGTTATAAAAGAATCCTTCTCCTCCCCCAACCTTGAGTTTTACCTCATCCCTGACTACTTCACCGGCAAAAGCACGGCGGTTGTTATTCAGCCAGAGAGTCAAATTATCCTCGTCCACCTCCAAATCTTCTGTACGTTTTCCAATCACATCACCCCAACGGTTTTTACAGGCAGAGTTCTGCATGACGTAGCGGCCGTTCTGGTCAATTATGAAAAAGTCAAATGGCAGGCTCTCTATTGCTGTGCGAAGTCGCATCTCGCTCTCCCGAGTTGCTTGCTCCGCTTGCATGCGCTCTGTAATATCCCGGTCAATACCTCGATAGCCACGAAATACCCCTTTTACATCAAAGACTGGTATACCACTAGTTTCCAGAACTACAAGATGGCCATCTTTGTGGACATTTGTATTCTCAATGAGCTTGAAAGGCTTGCGGGATTTAGCATAAGGGGCAAAAATATCAGCAACCCTATCTGCCTCTTCCGGGGCCATAAGGTCGAAGGGAGTTTTCCCTAATACCTCCTCTGGCTCATAGCCTAAAATGTCGCGTACCTTTGGACTCGAGTAGGTATAAACGCTGTTTTCATCTACTTCCCAAAACCAGTCAGTGGTAGTTTCGACTAGGCTACGAAACCTCTCCTCACTCTGATGGAGAGCCTTCTCCGCTCTTTCGACCAAACTACGAAAACTCTCCTCACGCTGCTGGAGCGTCTTCTCCGCTCTTTTGAGATCGATCTCTGACGCTTCAAATTCTCCGACCCTTTGGCGCAGTTCCTCCAATTCACTTATCAATTGTGCTTTCGTTTTATCTTTATCCTTCATCTTGCTCGTCTCCGAAAAAAATGGAACAAAGGGGCTGTCTACCTTTGTTGTAATTGGATGCTACTTCCGGGAGTCCTACCATGCAATGTATCTTTATTAGGAACAACTCTAAGATCAACTTATAAAAATTAGATCAGAATAACAAGAGAAACGTTCCCGATACTACACGGCGGTAATTATGGACGCGACTTAGGGTAGGGCCTGAGGATAAATTCCCTGATTGGGCTGCTCGCCCCATTGCTCTCACCTGAGAAAGCGAACACCAATCTTGTACAAGCTTTTCTCATCATTAGCATTAGTCTTGGAGGACCACACAACTTCCGACGGTACATCCAGAGAGAACCCATCAGGAAATTTGATAGTTAAATCCATACATTCCCTAGGTGTTAGCGGCTGCTTGCAACAGATGAGAGCACCATCTCCACTAAGGTTTCTTGCTTTTCCTGAGATGCTGCCTTGAGAGGTTACCACCGTGACAGGGCATTCAAGGAGGTGTCTAATAAATTTTCTTCTCTCCTCTTGCATTTTACTCCCCGTACTTTTGACCCGCATCTTTGGATGCAGAGCGTGACGGTTGAGAGGATAATGATCGAATCCCAATGAGAGAGACTTGTCAGATTTCAAACGCATCGATCATTTTTCTTCTTTCTGGGTAAGGACATTGGTCTAGCTCTGAAGTTAAGTGTGCTTCGTGTGTAGGCAGTTTTTCGTCCGGGTATCGACAAAGAAAGATTCCATCCACTCCTTTGAAATCACCATTACTTGCTGGGATTTTGGGTAAACCAGCCAGTAGTTTTGCTTTTGCATATGGGCAGCGTTTTTCGCTTGCTGGGTAAGTACTCGCCAAGCAGTATTTGAGCACAAACCCTAGGTCCTCAGATTCCGTCTTGGGCCATTTTCTCATTTTCATCACCCTTTCTGGACAGCCTTGTTATGGGGCTACCCCGAGCACACAGAATGATTTAGTGAGTACCCTTCTTGTATCTTAATATGTTCAAAGGATGTTTGGACTCAGTATGCAATTTTTCCATAATAGCTAGGCGGTGGCACATATCACAGAGAAAGTAATGTCCCCAAGGAATAAAATACTCTCTTCTACCTTGCTGTACGTGAGAGTACCTGGCTTTACAATTGGCACACTGTGTCTGAGAGTCAGTTTTCACTTTGGTCTTCCTTACATTGATTACAGTGGCTCTGTTTGTTGGTAGTGCTTAAGAGCAACTTGCATGCCAGGCCGCAGACTACGGATTGTGATTTTACCAATCAAACTAAGTAATTGATATAGTAGGATATTTTTTGCTCATACAGTATGCACTGTAGAGGGATCCCCGAGGCTTTTTGGGAAAGAGTTGCTAACTACGTTGGCAACTTCTCAAATGAGGAAGGAAAATACATGGAATTTAAATCACTTAGAGAGTGCACATTTGGTTAACAGGTAATGCCAACCTAGTTGGCAATTGAAATAGAGGGGTCAGGTCTTGAATAGAGGGGTCAGGTCTTGAATTATAAGCTTATGATAAACCTCGTTTCACTACTTTGCTAATTGTTGTGTAGTGGAGCCCCAAATGATTGCCTATCTCGGTAAGGCTATATCCGTGCTGGAAATGAGCCGTTACAATAGCCTCGTTCCTCCTGTCCCTGCTCGTTATTATCTGCCTGTGAAATAGATCATCCAAAGGGGGCCTCGATGCCAGTCTTTCCCGTTTAGGAATTTCTGTCATCTCGGAGCTGTCCTCTAACCACGGAGCAATCTTTTCAATAAACTCTCTGCCGCCAATAATAACCTTGGACGTGAGGCTACTCCACGGTGAAGGCTCTTTAATGCCGGCCAGGACGAACTCCCGATATTGCTCCCGAGCCTCATGCCTCTGGCCGGCAAATTGCGCCAAAACCCAGTCTGTCGCCAAAAAAGAAGGCTTCTTGTCCAATCCGGCGGTGACCCTGTAGCTGCTCCAGCTGTATTTCTCGGGTTGTTTTACCATGCCTGCCCTAACCGGATTCAACACTACATAGCGACAAAGCTCCAACAAATAGCTCTCACGCTCTACGAGAATCGACTTGTATCTTCCCTGGAAAACATGCCCTGTTCGGCTATTTCGACGGTTGTGCCTCTGGGTGTATACTCCATTTAAGTGCCGCATCCCTTGAGATAGATTTCCGTCTACCGTCTCTACCAAAAGGTGATAATGGTTATCCATTAGACAGTAGGCGTAACAGAGCCAGTTAAAACGTGAGACAGTTTCCTGGAATAATAACAATAGACTATGTCTGTCGATATCATCTGCAAAGATGGGCAAACCGGCGTTGCCTCTAGAGGTGATGTGGTAGATAGCGCCAGGAAACTGAACTCTGAGTGGTCTAGCCATGGCAGAGTGGGGTCAGGTCTTGAATTATAAGCTTATGACAATCCTCGTTGTGCTGATATGCTAACTTTTTCTGCTGAAGCCCTCAATACTTGGCTAAGATCCTACCTTAAAAAAGCTTATAATTCAAGACCTGACCCCTAGCTTGTTCCCTTCTACAACAGAGAGATAATCAGATCTCGATAAAGCTCGGCAGCGTCCACTACCTGCTGAAAAGAGATCGACTCTTCCGGGGCGTGTGCCTTTTCCAGTTGACCAGGTCCGAGGAGAATGGGCTTGACGCCGGAAGCCCAGAGCTGATTGGCGTCTGAATGGCTTGGGAACGGGCGAGGCTCCCAGGCAAGAGAGTGGCGGGAATAGGTGGCCTGCAGGGCCTCTACCACCGAGCCTTTTTCCGGCAGTTCATAGCCTGCTTCGATGGTGGCAAGGCGGATGCTGGTATCGACCTGCGGACTCTCTTTCTGGACCCTGTCTACAATCTCCTCCAGCTCCAGGGAAATATCACCTATGGGAGCGTGGGGTGGCAGGTGAACATCCAGCCAGGCCTCACACCAGTCAGGAACGGCAAAACCCGCCTGAGTGCTCAGGAGATTCCGGATATTGTAGATACCTTCAGGCCGATCGTTTACCATGTAGTGGGAAATGTGCAGCAGTAAGCCGAGCATGGTCTCGATGGGATTCTGATCCCGACTGGCCAGGGAGGCATGCACTCTCTTGCCTTTGACACTCAGCTGGACTTCCATGTAGCCGTAGCAACTGAGACATGGGCAAAGGTCCGTGGGCTCTGCTATGATGGCCCAGGGAAAATGATATTCCTCCAGCAAGCGCTCAGCACCGTCTCCCTCTTCTTCCTCCCCCACTACCATAACCAGGGCTACCGGGAGCTGCTGGTGTCCAGCTTCCCACAAACTCACATACGCCTCTATCATTGCGGCACAACCGGATTTCATGTCGGCCGCCCCTAAACCAGAAACCAGATCATCCTGTTCCTGATATCCATAGTTCTCCAGATCATACGCCACCACTGTATCCAGATGGCCAATGAGGGCGACACCGGCATCTGTATCCGGTGGAATCACGATCAAGTTGTAGCGGCTGTCATCCACCGACTGGCGCCTTGCTGACAGGCCATTTTTCTGCAGATAGCTGTGGAGGTAGGCGAAAACATCCTCTTCCTTGCCGGAAGGACTGTAGATGTCTATGAGCTGGCGTAGAAGTCGACGTAAACGTTGAGGATTTATCACTTGATTTTGCTCAGCCATTTTTGCTTCGAAGACGGCGGGGCTGGGACCGTCCATTACCCTTCTTTTCTTTGAGCTGTCGCTGCTGGTCGGAGAGATTGAGCGTCATGTAGATATGTTGTTGCGGCTGCCCGAATCCCATTTTCCTGAAAAAATGAAGCGCCGGCAGGTTTTCCGCCTCAGTGTCCGTAAGCAGCATACGTACGCCGCCCTCCAGCATGAGAGCCTGGAAATGGTTGAATAGCTTCACGGCTATGCCTTGCCGCTGGAATTCGGGCTCAGTGCCCAGCCAGATAAGATGGCCATATTTCCAGGCAGAATGGGTCTTCTCTATGGTGCTCCCCAGAATGAAGCCCACGATCTCCTCATCAAATACTGCCACCAAACAAAACTCAGGATCGCTCTGGTAGAGGTTAACTACCTCGTACTCGTCCCAGGTGCGGTAGAGATTAGGGACCTCGCGGGCGGTGAAGAGTTTCTCGCCCAGGTGAAACACATGAGCCAGGTCGTCAATCTCCATTTGGCGAATAACCAAACTGCCACTTTTCTTTTTACTGGGTTCTTCTTCAGTCATTGCTTTTGGTCCTCATTGCGTGCGGTAAGCAGTAAATGGTGAACGGTAAAGCGATTATACGCTGGCACCGCGACCGTTCATCGCTTACCATTTACCGTTTACTCTTTTTTTGCTATGCGCCATGCGCTACTTGTCCTGAGCCTGTCGAAGGGCTCAGAATGACATTTACCAGTTTCTGGATGGACATTAGTTAATTTTAAGTCTTGTCCATCTCTCCACCGGAGAGGAGGAGGGATGTCACTATATGATATTTTTGACCGCTTTTGACCTGTGGTCAAGAACTGAGTTTCAATCCTTTTGTCTTACCACCTTGTGCACAACCCATGCCTAAGTTCTGATCGAAATGTAAAAAAGTCAACTCCCTGGCGACAGAAAAATTAAGCCAATTGATTCAGAGGAAATAGTAGGTCTTCAAGATTCGTCTCACATGCTTAGAAGGAGTCGCAATGAAAAGACTATTTTCCGCCGCCTTGCTTATTGGAGGTTTTTTGCTCTTGTCTGGCTTCAAACTTGACAACGCTATCGTTCCTCAAGAGGAGATACTTTCAGGCGGACCTCCAAAGGATGGAATTCCCGCCATTTTAGACCCGAAATTTATCTCTGCCGCAAAGGTCGCTTTCCTCAGCCCCGACGACAAGGTCATAGGAATTGAGGTGGGAGGCCAAGCAAGAGCATACCCTATCAGAATCCTGAACTTGCACGAAGTGGTCAATGATACCATCAATGGTATGCCGATTGCGGTAACATTCTGACCCCTTACCCAATCGGGAGTGGTCTACTCTCGCACCATCGATGGAAAAACGTATACCTTCGGAGTTTCTGGACGGCTCTACAAAAGCAACGTACTGCTCTACGATCATCAGACCGAGAGCCTCTGGTCACAGCTGCTGGAAAAGGCTGTATCGGGAGCCTTGGTAGGAAAACAACTGAGGAAGTTACCATCCAACCGAACCACATGGAAAACCTGGAGGAAAAGACATCCGGACACCCTGGTACTCTCCACCGAAACCGGATATTACCGGGACTACTCCAGGGACCCTTACGCTGGATACTACAGGGCAGGAACCATTTGGTTTCCGGTTGGTGAAGTGCGAAAAGACCTCTCCCCCAAAGAGAGGGTCATTGGCATCGAGGTGAAGAACGAAACCAGAGCCTATCCTCTTGCTCAATTGCAGAAGAAACCGGGCATCACTTCAGACTCCCTGGGTGGAGAATCCATCCATATCGAAGTGAGTGCTGAAGGAGAAGTTGTGGCGGTCAGAGATGGTCGGGGCGGAGAGGTTCCCCACATTTATGTCTATTGGTTTGCCTGGCAGGCTTTTTATCCTGATACCACGGTATACCAAGGTAGGGAGTGATTTCTTTGCGGCTTATGAAATTCCAGATTCTAAAAACCAAATCATAAAGTTTCAGTGTTCAGTGTTCAGGTTTCAGCTTTTATGTTTTTTTTCTGACACCTGAAACCTGAAACCTTACTCGTTGAGACTTGCGATTTGGAATTTCTTTTCCCCTCGTCATCTTTACCGGCACAGCAATCTAACTTTGACATGGCGAGTCACTTGGCTGTGGTCTCGACCCCTATCTTTCTGCTGAATGGTAACTTTACCGATCCGTTGTTGACCCCGGCAATTCCTGCAAGAATAAGGGCTAGGGCCAAGAACGCACTCCAGTGGAGTCTCTCTCCTAATAACAACGCACCCCAGAAGACCCCGGTTATAGGAAGCAAATAGGTCACCAGGCTGACATTGGTGGCACCTATGCGGGCGAGCAAATAATAATAAAGTATATACGCCAAGGCTGTTCCCAGAAAAGAAAGGCAGGCCAGGGCGCCAAGGGAGAGAAGTGTCGGCGACAACTTCCAAGGAGCATCGATTACCAGGCTCATTGGCAGAGTGAGAAATGCTGCACAAATAAGCTGACCGGTGGCGGACACCCAAGGGGTAGTTCCTTGTAGTCGCCGCCCGTATATGACTGCAATGGCATAGCACAAGGCAGCACCCATAACTGCTAACTGACTAAGCACATGGGTTCCAAGGCCCTTTAAAACCGCGGGACCAAAGAGTGTTAGCACTCCGAGAAACCCTAAGAAAATACCCGCGATTTTCATAAAGTTGAGCCGCTCGTCCTGGGTAAAGAAGTGGGCCAGAAGAACGGTGAACAGTGGCATGACCGCATTGATAATCGCTGCCAGTCCAGAGTCCATGTGAATCTCAGCCCAGGTTATGAGAGTGTATGGCAGGGCACCGTTGAAAAGGCCCATCAGCAAGAATGATCCCCAAAGGGGACCGAAGGAGGGCATCCTCAGGCCCCGAGAGCGTAAAACCAAATAAAGTACCACGGCGGCCGGTGCTGTTCGTCCGAAAGCCACGGTAAAAGGTGGAATGGTGACCACAGCCACCTTGATGAAGAGGAAAGATGCTCCCCAAATCAAACCGAGAACGAGAAGTATTGCGAAGTTTCGCAGCGACATCGAGTCTTTTTCCCTAAGAATTACATATTCAGTAAAAGCGCATGGGGCATGGGGAAATACAGCTGGCAGGAAGCAGCTGGCAGTAGGCAGTAAGCAGTTTGGTTAATTAGAAAATTAGAGAATTAGAAAATTAGTCAAACAGCTCAGTTATTCACAGTTCACCGCTTCCCGCTTACTGCTCACCGCTTACCAATTACCGCTTTCGCTTGACAGGTTCCAACCATTCCTGCCAGAACTCTATGCCCTATGCTTTATGCTGGCTTCCGGCAGACTATCTGAGCTACCGCGCGAGTGGGATTCTCCCTGATACCTTCGAAGTAGAAAATCTCCTCCCAGTCTGCGAACATGTGACGTAACTCCCCTGATTGGAGCAGATAATCTGGATTACGAGGCTTGCCAAATCGGGGCTGTTCAACGGTGAAGGTCTCATATAGCAGCAATCCCCCGTTTCTCAAAGCCTTTTTTATGCAGGGTATCAGGGGCCTGTGCAA
>JBFFBS010000162.1:0-8160 GCA_041560295.1 Syntrophobacteria bacterium
TGGTGACCCGTCTTGATCTGGAGAGACAGAATGTGTTTGTTAATCCAATCAAGGCCCGCTACTACACCAGGGCTCTGAGTGAAAAGGAGACCGAGATATTGGCGGTGGAACGCAGTCGTCCGGTTGCCAATTTTATAGCGCGATTGGGCCGCCTACGGGTTACCGAGCAAGTGGTAGGTTATGAGAAGCGTAATTTATACAGTGGAGAGCTGCTGGACAAACTATCTTTAGATCTACCGCCACAGAGCTTTGAAACCGTCGGGCTCTGGCTGGAAATCGAAGATGTCTTGCAGGAGATGGTACTAAGGCGGGGACTTCACTTTATGGGTGGGATTCACGCCTTGGAGCACGCCTTGATTAGTATGTTCCCCCTCTTTGCATTGTGTGATCGCAATGACATTGGTGGTATTGCCGTGCCTCTCCATCCGCAGACGCAAAAGAGCGCTGTTTTTATCTATGACGGATACCCGGGCGGGGTAGGGCTGGCAGCTCGTGGTTTTGAGATGATAGAGGAACTCTTAGTGAAGGCAGGGGAACTGATCGGTCGTTGTCCTTGTGATTCGGGATGTCCTTCCTGTATTCATTCACCCAAGTGTGGCGCTGGCAATAAACCATTGGACAAGACCGCTGCCTCGCTTCTGGTGAAGGGTTTACTCGGGGAGGTTCCGCTGAAGGTGGAATCGAGGAAACCAGGGGAAGATTTCGTGGCTGTACCGGAAGAGGACGCAAGGAAAGACAAGGGCAGCGACCCGGCTGTGGGTTTATTCGATATCGAAACCCAGCGGCTGGCGGACGAAGTGGGGGGGTGGGGGAATGTCCACCTCATGCGGTTGGCGGTGGCAGTGTTATATGACAATCGCTCCGATATCTACGAAGCTTTTACCGAAGAGCAGGTGGAAAGCTTGATTGAACGACTTCAAAACTTCGATCTGGTGGTGGGATTTAATATCAAGCGCTTTGATTACCGGGTGCTGGGAGCTTACACCGCTCTGGATTTCCACGCTCTACCCACCTTTGACATTTTGGAAGATATTCACCACCGTTTGGGCTTTCGCCTCAGCCTGGGTCACTTGGCAGAGGAGACTCTGGGAAAAGCCAAGATTGCCGATGGGATCCAGGCAGTGCACTGGTTTCGGGAAGGAAATCTTGATGCGGTAACGGACTACTGCAAAGAAGATGTGGCCATTACCAAAGAGCTTTTCGAATTTGGTCTCAGCAACGGTTATCTGCTGTATCGCACCAGGGCTGGACAGGCAGTTCGGTTACCGGTGGATTGGAATATGGATCAGATTCTACACAAGTTTAGACAAAGGTGACATGGTGGAGAGGACCTGAAGGATATTATCGTGGACACGCAGGAGTCCACTGCCATGCCTGGCATCCAAAGATATCGAACCAGAATCCGTTGCGGATCATCCACTGGCCGTGAGTACTCCATTCAGGCTGACCAGTTGGGTTTTGCCGATTGAACATCTTGAAGGTGTATTCGTAGTCGGTCAGTCCGTCATTGTGGAAACCCTCGTTGGTCCGCAAGGCAAAAAACAGGGCTTGGTTGAACATATTTTGCTTTTGCACGTTTACCGCTCTTATTTTATAGCCACGATGGCTGTCAGTCTTGAATTCCATACCTAGTTCTGGAAGCAGGTATCTGTCCGCTGGGGCAGGTCGACTGTTTGGGTCCCAGCCAATCAAGGCGACGACTCCCGCATTGTCGGTTTTCTGGCCGGGCCTGAGAGGATAGAAAGTCTGATTGTCAAGATAGTACAACTTTTGAGCATTAAGGAAGTTCAGTACTGAAGCTTGGCATTGAATTTTGCCTTCACGCCGATAATACGCGGTATAGGTTGGAATTGCCACTGCAACAAGAACACCCACCACTCCTAAGGTAACCGCAAGTTCCAATAGGGTAAAACCATAACTGAGCCTAAACCACTCGTGCTTCATTGACATTACTGGCTATTTTCCCTTCCTGACAGAGTCAACCCTAACATTGCAGACCTACACCGGCAAAAAACGCTAGGCTCGCGCCATGGCACACCATCTGCGGCTGTGCTCGCCTCGGCCAGGATCTCACGTACGGTGAAGTACGCTTCGTCCTGAGCAAGACTGTGCGCAGCCACATCTGGCGCACTCTAGCGCGTTTTCCCTCGGTGTAGGTCTGCAACGTTAGGGTAAATATCCTGTGCGGTGGCAATTAAGTTTTCTCCTGAAATTGGTGATCCCGGCTTAACGCGGAGAAGATAGCCCTCGCGCTCATTGAGGTTGTAGTCGAGATACCGTAACACCCTGAGGTTCTCTGCTGCATCATTGAGATAGCGGGGCAAGAGCTCATCGAGGCTGTCAGGGTAACGATTGCCGTTCGCCACCGAATAATGGCCCAGTATCGCCTGGAATTCTGCGAGCAGTTCCACCGGGTCGGTGACATCCAAAGTAATAGCTGATTTCAGTTCGGTCCGATCCCAATAAAACCTGAGCCCTACAAGCGCCAGCACCAATACCAAACCAATCGTGAGCACTGACTCAATGTAAGTGGGACGCCACTGTTTATGCAAACCGACACGCAGGTCCTCTTCTTCCTGCTCACGCATGGTGGTTTCACTTTTGACATCGTTGAGTGAAAGAGCCAGCATGCAGCGGTGGCAAACAGTGCGACCGTCCTCGACGCGGAGGGTGCAGCCTTCACAGAGTTCGGCTTCGCACTGATCACAGTAGGCGGCAGAGTCTCTATCCGGGTGATAGACGCAAGCCATAGCTGTTGCCTCGGTTAGAAGAAGAATGAGATAGCGTAACTACCTTTAAAAACAAGAATTTATTTAAAATCGAAAACCTGGTTCTCAGGGCTAGTCCAATTTGCAAAGCGCATAGCGCATAGAGCAGAGCGAAAAAAACATTGAACGGGAAATGGTAAACGGTGAGCCGTCGCGGAGCCAGCGCATGATCGGTTTACCGTTCACTGTTTGCCTCACGCTCTGCGCTCTGCGCTTAGCGCTTTGCGTCAGCGGTGACGAGTCTTCGTTCTGCATCATGGCCAGATCTTGCAAATTGTAAGCCATCCAGTCTGCCACTACTCAGCCGTTAAAACACACAAGAGGATTCATAAAATATTCAGACTAGGAATAGAGTAGATAGGGCTCACAAAGTTTGCGAAAATCACCCAAATGGGGTTCCCAGCTTTGCTGCAAATCTTTTACCGGAGCTCCTGCCTCCAATTGGGCGTGCAGGTTAACACTGCCGAGAATGATTTCTATTGGTAGATGGTGGAACTCATATTCGTAAGGTGGCGAAGCCCACTGGAATTCGTCACGGTGCGTAGTCAGAACAGCCTGTACCAGGGTGAGAGAGGTGGCAAAGGGGCAGTATTTTTCGGGATCGGCCACGTGAATTTGAAAGCCAGCGCAGCTCTGGCCAGTCCATTTGTCAAATGATGGAGTAAAGCGGGCAGGGCGCAATATCAAGCCGGATAAGTCCTCCGGAGCGAGACGTTCAGTAACCAGTTCAGGTTTAAGGTATGGGGAACCCCAAAGCTCAAAAGGTGTGGTGGTGCCCCTGCCCTCTGAGAGATTGGTACCCTCTAGTATAACCTGACCAGGGTACACCAGGGTTGACTCTGGTGTGGGCAAATTGGGCGAGGGTGGAACCCAACACAGACCCGTGTGCCCATAGAGCATGGAACGTTTCCAGCCATTCAGGTGAAAGATCTTTAAAGGGGCACCGATGCCAAAGGCTTCATTAAAAAGGAGCGCCAGCTCTGCTATAGTAAGACCGTGGCGCATAGGAATCGGGAAACGGCCGACGAAAGAGCTGCGCTCAGGGTCAAGAAGATTACCTTCACTACGCTTGCCGCCGATGGGGTTTGGTCGATCCAGAACCACCACCTTAACATCGTGATCCCTGGCGGCTTCCATACATAAGGCCAAGGTCGAGGCGAAGGTGTAGACTCGGGTACCAACGTCCTGTAGATCAACGACGAGGATGTCTATGTGTGAGAGCATAGTGCCTGTGGGTTGCCGGGTCGCACTGTAGAGGCTGAACACAGGGATGCCCAGGTGCTTGTCGATAAAATCATCGGACTCGATCATGTTGGCCTGCTGCTCACCAAGATAACCATGCTGAGGGGCAAAGATGGCAGTGAGATTGGCTCCGGCCTCGAGCAGGCGATTTTGAGTATGGCGGAGACGGTTGTCCACTGAAGCCTGGTTGGCGAGCAAGCCGATCCGTGCCTTTTGGAGCCAGTCTGGCAGTGATGCTAGCAGGTTGTCGATGCCGAGCTGTACAGCAGCCATAAGGGAAATTCCTCCGAGAATGAGTACTAAGGATTACACACTAAGCACTAAGTACTAAGCAAAATGCGGTTATTGGTTATTCGTTATACGTTACACGACAGTAAAATTCAGCGACCTGAAACGTTTTGCGGCCGTGGCTCCTCCTGGAGAATACCGAATAAAGATTAACAAATAACGTATAATTCACTCGTCTCGCTGCTCAAAGCGCAGCGAGTCGTGGGGTATGATTATAGAAGAGCCTGCTTCAGAGTCAAGGGGACTTCCACTTGACCTTTTAGGGGTATTTTAGTAGAGTCGCGATGTCTGCCGGGATGAGCTGAGTGGGCCTTTCAAAGACACCACTTTCATGAGCGCTACTCCGTCGACAGAGATCTGATTGGAAGTATGCATGGCCCGCAAGTCCACCTATAATATTTTGATGTACTCCCACGACACCTATGGCCTCGGCCACATTCGTCGAACCCTGGCCATTGCCTCCCACCTGCGAGACCCCAATGTCAATACCATCATTCTCACCGGGAGTCCAATAGTCGGCCGATTCAGTTTTCCCCAACAAATCGATTTCGTCCGGGTGCCCGGAATGATCAAGATGACGAATGAGGAGTACCTTCCCCTCTCCATCAAGATAAACACCCGCCATGCGTTAAAAATTAGACAAACCATTATTACCAGTACTGCCAAGGCCTTCCAACCACGCCTGTTTATTGTTGACAAGGCTCCTCTGGGGCTCAAAAGGGAGATCATCCCGACCCTGCAGTGGCTGAAACGCTGTCACCCAGACACTCACACCATTCTTGGTCTCAGGGACATCATGGACGATGCCGCCAGTACGAAGAAAGATTGGGAGGACAAGAGCGTCTATGATGTGCTGGAACAATACTATTCAGAAATCTGGGTGTATGGCAATCAAGATTTTTATGACCCGATTCGTGAGTATGATATCCCGGAAAATATCAGCAGGAAGATAGTATTTACCGGCTATATTCCGCGCCGGGTGACCAAGCCTGGAGAGGTGCGCGAAGTGCGCCGGGAACAGCGGCTTGGTCCCGAAGAGAAGTTGGTAGTGGTCACAACCGGGGGTGGTGGCGACGGCTATGCTCACATGGATGCCTATCTCAGAATGCTGGAAGAGTGGGGAGGACCACCTCCGTTTCGAACCGTGATGGTTACCGGGCCCTTCATGCCCAAGAAAATGAGGACTGATATTTTCAATAGAAGCAGAAGTCTTCAGGTACGGTCCTACCGGTTCTATAGGCGCATGGAAAGATTGATTGGGGCTGCCGATGTTGTGGTGAGCATGGGGGGGTACAATACGGTTTGCGAGATTCTGAGCCAGGGAAAACCGTCTCTTATAATCCCTCGAGAACAACCGCGCAAAGAGCAGTTGATCAGGGCTGAGATTTTGCATGAGCGCAACTTGGCGGACTTTATAGCCTGGCACCGAGTAAGTCCCGGTCTACTGAAAGACAAGCTGCTGGCCATGCTTGATGATCCGCATTCCTATCACCGGGCCATACGGCAATTCAGCTTCACCGGACTCGAGGTCATGCGGCAGAGGCTAGCCGAGTTTCGGGGAGAGGTTGCCAGAGAGAGAAAGGTAATACAGCTCTAGGAAAAATCCAAAGTCTCGAACCAGGCAAGTTGGATAAAGCATGGTTAATTGAACAGCCCGTTTCGGCGGGTTTTTTTTATTGAAAATAGAAGACCTAGTTCTTGAGGCCAGGTCCGAGTTTAATGGCTTTGCCGATACAGCTGCGAGCTCTTTTGGAGTACTGGAGTATTGGAGTGTTGGAAAAAGTGAAAGCCCGAATTTCATTGAAATTGATCTTTTCATTACTCCATTACTCCACCACTCCAGCACTCCGGCAGTTTGCATTATGCTTTGTGGCGAATGGCGAGGAAATGGCCCTGAACTGCTGCTGATTATCCTCTCTGGACTGAGCGAGGTTCTGCGTGATAGTATCAAAACCTATGTTTTTTGGAGTAGTTGGTGGGTCTGATGGTTTGCGAGCCCTGGTCCAGCAGACTCATTCTTGATCGTAAGGATGAGGAAAATTGACTGAAGGCCGAGAGAGAGTAATAGGCTATATACTAAAAGGGTATCCCCGTATTAGTGAGACCTTTATATCCAATGAGATTAACTTGTTGGAAAATCTCGGTTTTCCGCTCCATCTTTTTTCCATGCGTCAGCCGCGGGAGCAATTTACCCACGAAAGCGTAAAACACACTCAGGCCTCGGTAGACTATCTTCCCGAAACCCTTCTGGTCCCGTTGCCCCGTCTACTTTACCATAATCTCTTGCTGGCCAAAAAACATCCGGCCGCCTATTCTGAAGCCTTCCGGATCATGGTCACTCGCTTGCGCCGTTCAAGGAAAGTCGCCACCATTAAACACTTACTCCAGGCAGGATATCTGGTTCATGCCCTGCTTCCCGGCACGAACGTCTGTCACCTGCACGCTCACTTTGCTCATTCGCCCACCTCGGTGGCTCTGTTTGCCAGCAAACTGAGTGGCCTCCCATTCAGTTTTAGTGCCCACGCCAAGGATATCTATACGTCGACTCCCAAACAGCTGAAGGAGAAAATTGCTCTGGCGACTTTCGTAGTGACCTGCACAGAATACAACCGCCATTTTCTCCAAGAGTTGACTCCCGAGGGTCCGTCCATTCACTGTATCTATCATGGCATCGACGCCAGACTTTTTAATGAACCATCCGAGCCACGGGAGCCTTCATCTCCGTATCGGATACTGAGCATTGCCCGCTTGGTTGAAAAAAAGGGGTTACCCACGGTGATTCGTGCTCTGCGCATTCTGCTCGACCAGGGATACTCGTTTCGCTACACTCTGATCGGTGATGGGGAAGATCGGCGAGCAATTCTGAATCATCTGCACAATTTGGGACTTGACGATTCTTGCCAGTGGTTGGGGACCCAGCCACACGAAAGGGTGATTGATGAGTATAGGCAAGCTGATCTTTTCGTCTTGGGCTGCGAGGTGGCCAGTAACGGTGACCGAGACGGCATTCCCAATGTTTTCCTCGAGAGTATGGCCATGGGGGTACCGGTGTTGGCCACCCGAGTTTCAGCTATCCCAGAGCTTGTGGAAGATGGTCATACCGGCCTCCTTGTGGAACCTGGTCAACCTGAAGCAATGGCCGCAGCTATGGTCCGATTGTTAATTGATCAGAATTTGCGTCACCGCATTATCACCGCTGCGCGCCAACAAGTCAGGGAAGATTTCGATAACCGCAAGCTGATCCACAAGCTCGCTGCAGTATTTGAACAAGCAGGGCTGAGGCGCGCATAGAGCATAGCGCTAAGCGCATAGCGTAAAAACCTTGATTTCTATTTACCTAAATTGAGGGGTTCTGATCCCCCTTCCCTTAGGATTTAATTATTGTCATGTCTGACTCGTTGCGCATAGCGTTCTATGCCCCTTTAAAACCATTGGGACACCCCCATCCTTCTGGTGATCTGGTTATTGGTACTGGGTTGTATCAGTTTCTCCAGGGACGTGGTCATCGTCTGGAAAGCATCAGCCAGTTCCGAAGCCGCTGGGTTTACTGGAAGCCTTGGCGTTGGTTTCAGTTCCTCAGGGCTCGCAGCCATTCTCTGCAGCGCTGTAGTAGATTGGACGCTAATCTTTGGCTAACCTACCATAGCTACTACAAAGCACCCGATCTCCTTGGCCCCGACTGCAGTCGCCGTTTGAGGCTGCCATACACGATCTTTCAGGGCATCTATTCCACCAAGAGGCGCAAACGCTGGCAGACGTGGGCCGGTTTTGTCCTGAATCGACGAGCGCTTTTGGCTGCCGACCACGTTTTCACCAACAGAAAAGAAGATTTCGTTAACCTGGGCAGGATTGTGCCAGAACA
>JBFFBS010000163.1:0-8153 GCA_041560295.1 Syntrophobacteria bacterium
ATCGAACTGCGCTGCGGCGATTTAAAGATCCACCTGGCAGTGCCGAAATTCTTGCCGCCGTGCATTCCTTCCATGATCACCGGATCACCGCCCACCGTCATGACCGTGGGTATCTGTTTGCCTTCCAGGTATTTCTTCACTGCCATGCCTGTGCCTGTGCGGGTGGGACCAATGAGGGCCACGACCTTTTCGTTCTCCACCAGCCGTTTGGCCACCATCAGCGCCCTGGTGGGATCGCCCTCGGTGTCTCCTATGACAAGTTCGAGGGGGCGGCCATTGATACCGCCTTCCTTGTTGATTTTCTCCACCACCATGGTCGCCACCAGTTTCGTGGGGGTGCCGATAAAGGACGCCGGACCAGAAAGGTCGAAAAAGGCACCTATCTTGATCGGTTCCGCGGCCACTGCTTCGCCAGCGGAATACCCCCAGGAAAAGGCTACCGTTATGGCACAGAGCAAAACTAGAATCTTTCTCCTCGTGTTCATGCTAGAACCTCCCTTTTTGGATAGTATGATAGAATTATAAGTACACATGCCTCGTCAGTTCAGTATCACCCCCTATTCATTTTGCATCTTTCATTGCGCATCTCGCATTTATCATTTATGGATTACTGTAGAAACTCTGAAGTAGCCAAAACTATCATTCCGGACACGGTGGACTACCGCTGGAAGCGGGTTATCCATGGAAAAACGGACTCTGTGATTAGAAACTGGGTGACTAGGACTGAAGACTACCACAAGGTGTACATAATGCCAAATGTGAAATTTACGAAGACAGCCAGAATGCCCCGTGCTTTATACGGGAATGAACGGCATCCTTTAATCCCCTCTCCCCTTGAGGGGGAGGAGATATCTTCTTGAGAATTTGGAAGCCTTAGCCTTTGGGCAGGTAGCTTTACTGGCGATGATCAAAAACTCGTTTGCTCTTGCGCTCAGTTCGCGGCAGACTGCCATGATCGAGAACCTCCACTGCAGCACTCACCAAGATGTGCTGGCGGATGTCTCGGGCAATACGGTCCGCGATTGCCTTGTTGTGATCGGCATCGAATCGGGGCCTCCTCTCCACCTTGAGGATCATATAATCCCGCCCGTCCTCTCGACGTTCTAGGTGTACCTGGAACTCGCTGCCTATTTCTGGAACTTGCGACAGAACATGATCAATCTGGCCAGGATATATATTCACGGCCCTGACAATGAACATGTCATCTGAACGTCCAAGAATTCGATCATGCATGGGCAAAGGGTTGCCGCAAGAGCACGGTTGAGGAATAAGTCTGGTCAGATCCCGAGTTCGATAACGAATAAGAGGAGCACCTTCTTTTCGCAAAGTTGTAATTACCATTTCGCCCAGTTCCCCAGGTTCAACCGGCTCGAGGGTGTCCGGGTCAATGATTTCCAGGATGTAATAATCAGCCCAATAGTGAACGCCTTCGTGTTTACCGCAATCGAGACCGGTGCCGGGACCGTACAATTCGGTGAGGCCTGGGATGTCAAAGACGTGGTCAACAGCAAGGAGCTCCTTGATACGTCGATCCATTGACTCACTGTGACGCTCCGCCCCCAAGATGACCTTGGTGAGTGCAATTTGGTCACCCAGGTTGCGCCGCTGTACCTCCTCCCCCATAAGGAGTGCCATGGAGGCAGTGGCGCAGAATACTGTACTTTGTAGATCAACAAGCATTTCGCAGTGCATTTCAGTATTTCCTGGGCCTACCGGTACGGTCATGGCACCAAATCTCTCGCACCCCAACTGAAAACCAACACCGGCAGTCCAAAGGCCATAGCCCACTGCGATTTGCACACGATCCTCCTGAGAAAGATTTGCCATCTCATAACAGCGGGCAAACATGTCGGCCCAGTCGTCTATGTCCTTCTCGGTATAGCAAAGCACCTTGCGTTTTCCAGTGGTGCCCGAAGAGGCGTGAATGCGGACAATCTGGTCAAAGGGTGCGGCCCGCAAGGGAAAGGGATAGCCCTCCCGTAAATCATCGGCCGTGGTGAAAGGCAACCGCAGTAAATCATCCATAGAGTTAATGTCATCCGGAGCGATGTTGGCCTTCTGCAACCGCTGACGATAGAAAGGTGAGTTCTCGTAAGAGTGGGCTACTGTCCAGCGAAGACCGTCTAACTGTAAGGCAAAGAGTTCTTCCTCGGTAGAAATATCCGGCATGAAAGTACGATTCATCGACGCGTCTCCAGAATAGCGAGATTAGATGTTGCAAAAGGTGATCATCACGAAAAGCATGAAATAATAAATTCGAAATCCGAAGCACGAAGCTCGAAACAAATCCGAATTAGTTAATGCTCGAATGTTCAAAACAAGTTGAATAATACTGAAAATATTTTGTTTTGGTCATTTGAAACATGGGACCCGCCCGCAGGGTGGGGAGTCCGAAGGACCAATTTTGAAAATTGTTTCGGATTTGAGATTGAGCAAGTATAGACAGTAGGATCAAGAATCATGGAGCATTGCTCAATCTTCGAACACCACCCGACCCACATCTTCCGCGAGGTTACTCGCCTCCATGAGCTTGACCTTGACGCCCAGGCCAAGAGCCCTTCGCAAATGAGCTCTAATATCGTCGGCAAGTGCATGGGTGTGGTACCACTCAGAAACATAGTTCTCGGGATAAGCCACCTGTAATTCAAGTTGATCATTGAGACCATCGCGTTTGCGAACGATGATTCGATAGCTCTCAACCTCTGGTGCAGCCTCCCCTAGCAACCGTTTCACCTGTTCCGGGTGTATGGATATGCCCCGCACCATGAACAGATCGTCCGAACGACTCAATGGCGGGGCCATTCTGACCCCCGTGCGACCGCAGGGACAAGGACTAGAATCCAGAGTTGTAATGTCGCCAGTCCGGAAACGAATAAGCGGGTATCCTTCGTTGGTGAGGGTTGTGACCACTAACTCCCCTTCTTGTCCTTGAGCCAAAGGCTGGCATGAGTCGGGATCGACAATTTCAGGATAAAAATGATCTTCGGCCACATGTAGTCCTGATTTTTCCTGGCATTCCGCGGCCATACCAGGCTCCACCATCTCGTTGACCCCGTAAACTGTATAGGCTTGGATGCGGAGCCGCTCTTCCAGGCGGCGACGAACATCTGGCGACATGGCCTCGGGCCCGAACAGACCTATCCTGAGAAAAGTCTGATCGAGGTCAATGCCAAGACGTTCTCTGGTTTCTGCAATGTGCATGGCAAATGTAGGTGAGGTGGCAAGCACCGTACTGCGGAAGTCTTGCATAATCTGGATTTGGATGGTGGCGGAGGCAATTGAAGTGGGGGCTACTGTGGCACCAATTAATTCTGCCGCATGGTTGAACGTGAAGGCACCGGTGAAAAGCCCATAGTTGAAGGCCACCTGAATAATATCCCGGACCCCGATCCCCATAGCGATCATGTGACGGGCCATCACTTCAAGCCAATTCTGAACATCTCGCTGGGTATAGCCAATTACCAGAGGACGTATACGCGGGGCAGCCGAGAATTTGAGCCGGACAATGGACTTCAAGGGGACGGAAAATAGGCCATACGGGTAATGCTCAACCAAGTCATTTACGGTTGTACAGGGAAGACGGGCTAAATCCTCCATGGAATTGATGTCTTCGGGAAGAAAACCCAGCTCCTCGAACCGTTGCCGATAAAAGTCGACTTTGGCGTAGCCACGGTTGAGAGTCACCTGCAGACGTTCCAGTTGCAGATCGGCAAGCTCCTCCCGGGGGAGGGTCTCAACTTTCTCGTTCCAAAAAGCGCTCATTTTCACCTCTACGGGTATCCTATCGGGATCTGGGATGTGTGATGTGCGATGTGAGATCCCATATCCCACATCTCACATCTCACATCTTACCTTTCCCACTTCTCTTTATAATCCCGTCCTAAAAATGCCCGCTGCACTTCGTCATCTTCCAGAAGATCCTCTGGACTCCCCTCTAGAATAATGCGGCCAGCTTCCAGGACGTAACCGCGATCGCAGACCTCCAGAGCAGCCAAAGCGTTCTGTTCCACCAATAGTATCGTGGTCCCATTGTCCCGGAGCTTACGGGTCACCCGAAAAATCTCCTCCGCCACTAATGGTGCCAATCCCAACGAAGGTTCGTCAAGGAGAAGCATTCTGGGTCTTGCCATCAGAGCCCGGGCGATGGATAACATCTGCTGCTCGCCGCCACTCAAAGTGCCTGCCCTCTGCCGGGCTCGCTCTTTCAGGATGGGGAAAAGGGTGTATATCTCTTGGAACTGGGAGCTGGCCATACGTTTCTGCTCTTTCCTCGGCAGACAGTAAGATCCCAATTCGAGGTTCTCGGTGACCGTCATGGAGTTGAAGATTTGTCTCTGCTCCGGCACCTGCAGCAAGCCAAGACGAACCGTCTTATTCGGTTCTTGTTTCTGAATCTCCTGACGCTCGAAGGCGATGGTGCCGGAACTGGTTGGGTGAATGCCGCTGATTACGTTGAGCAACGTGCTCTTGCCGGCTCCATTGCCGCCAATAAGAGACACCACCTCTCCCTGTTTGACATGGAAGGTCACCCGGCGCAGAACTTGTATATTGCCGTAGTATGCGGATATGTTCTTAACGCGAAGCATCACGAAGCTCGTTTTGGCCTTTTCTCGCGTCTGTCACATAGTGCCTAGTAAAACGCTGAAAAAGTCACCGAATATGTCATTCTGAGGAGCTGCAGGCGACGAAGAATCTCGTAACATGTTGATTTTACTAGCACCGAGATTCTTCGCTCCGCTCAGAATGACACTGGTAGCGAGTATTTCAGCAGCCTGCTAGTGTTTAGTGCCTAGTATTATCAATCCCGCTGCCAGCTGAAGCAGACGCTCTGCGCTTTGCGCTATGCGCTATGCGTCCCTCCCAAATACGCTCGGATTACCTCCTGATTGCTCTGAACTTCCTCGGGTAACCCTTCGGCAATCTTCATACCGTGGTGCAAAACCACAACTCTATGCGCTATGCTCATTACCAGGTTCATGTCATGCTCTACCAGAAGAATGGTCAGACCGTATTGCCGTAAGCCTTGAATAATATCGCCCATTTCCTCGGTTTCTCGGATATTGAGACCAGCGGCTGGTTCGTCCAAAAGCAGCAAACGAGGTTTGGACACTACAGAACGGGCAATTTCCAGACACCTTTGCTCTTTCAGGCTAATGCTGTCAGCTTTTCTTTCCGCCAATTGCTCGATGCCTAACTGCTCCAGCGTTTCTCTGGCCTGAGTGCCAGCGCCCTGCTCCTCTCGCCGTTCTCCGGGCAAGTGTAGCATACCTTTGACAAAACCGCTGCTCAACCGGTGGTGTAGCCCCAATAACACATTTTCCAGTACAGTCATCTCCTGAAATATTTGGACTGATTGAAAAGTTCTGGCGATTCTCTTGGTGGCTATCTGGTATGGCTTCATGCCAGTGATGTTCTCGCCATTCAGCAGAATCTGTCCACTGGTTGGTGGATAAACCCCTGAGATCAAGTTGAAAAGTGTGGTCTTACCTGCGCCGTTTGGGCCAATGAGGGATACAATTTCTCCGGAGTTTACAGCGAATGAGACCCCTGCAATTGCCAGCAGGCCGTCGAATTGCTTGTTCAAATCCTGGAGCTGTAATAAGGTGCCGTTCTCTTTCATATTTTTTCCGGAACCCTCTTTAAAGGCTGCCCCACCACGTCATTCTGAGTCCGCCGCAGGCGGGCGAAGAATCTCAAAAGTGTAAGTACTTGGATCTATGGGATTCTTCGCTTCGCTCAGAATGACATACAGGGCGCTCGAAGCTTTATCAGACAGCCCCTCGGGGGGGATTGGTTTATTATTTCACCTCTCACCTTGTTCCTCTCTCCCAACCGGGGGGAGAGGAGACTATTTGAGTAGATATTCACTCTGATGCCACGACTTTTGCGGCTTTTTTCCGAGACCAGATCTTTACTAGTCCCGGGAGCAAACCCTCCGGGAAAAACACCAACACTCCCATCAGAATCACGCCGTAGAGCAGGAGAGCATAATCACGCATGGCATGAAGCACTTCCGGCAAAGCTGTAAGCACCGCCGCTCCTAATAAGCCTCCCCATAAATTTCCAATGCCGCCCACCACCACCATGGTTACGATCTGAATAGAATAGAAAATGTCGAAGGTCTTGGGACTGATAAACGAAAGGTAATGCGCATAAAGGCTTCCAGCCAAAGAGGCATAGGCAGCACTGATCGCAAAAATGATGACTTTATACCTCTCAGTGTTCACTCCCATGGCATTGGCGACAAGTTCATTTTCATGAATTGCACGCAGAGCACGGCCCACGCGTGAATCAACCAGATTAAGAGAAAAAATGAAAATGATGAGAAAAAGCGGCCAAATCAACCAGTAGAAGTTAAAGTCACCCTGGATGGGGAAGGATCCCAGGTGGAGAGGAGGAATTTCAGCGAAACCGGATGGTCCGCCAGTCCAATGCTCCATCTGGACCATCAGGATGTAAAGGATAATGTTGAAGCCCAGGGTTGCCATAACCAGGTAGTGACCAGCAAGCCGAAGAGTTGGTACACCCAGCACATAAGCAACCACACCAGTAAAGACCATTACCAGAACGAGAGTCGGCCAGGGCGGCGCGTTGTACATGGCGGTGAGGATGGCTGACAAGTACGCTCCCATGCCGAAAAACGCTGCATGGCCTAACGAGATTTGACCGGCAAAACCGATTAATAGGTTCAACCCCAGGACTATGAGTGCGTTGATAGCAATAATGTTGAGTACCAGAAGGTAATAGCTCCCCTTGACCACCAGGGGAAGAAGGGCTACCACCGCGGCCAGAGCGCAAAAGGATATCCATTTTTTGCGGGTTTTAGACATAATAGACGTTCGTAGTCCGTTGCTCAAATCGTTCAAGCCGTTCAAGTCGTTCAATCATCCGGCTTCGCCGGATTCGTTCAAATCGTAAAAGCTCAAGTAGTCAACTGCCAGAGGGGAATGAAAGTCTTTATGTTCTTGCCTCCTGGATTCTGAATTCTGACTCCTAAATTCTTATATGCCTTGGTGCCTAGTGCTTAGTTCCTAGTGTCTAGTTTCAACGGCTGCCTGCTGCTAGCTGTCGGCTGATTACTGACGCTATGCGCTTAGCGCTCTGCGCTATGCTCGTTCTATACTCTTTTAACTTCTTCCTTCCCAAAAAGGCCTGTAGGCCTGACAAAGAGGACCAGCAGCAGTACGAGGAAAGCAAAGGCATCCTTGTAAGCCGAGGAAACAAAGCCGGCGCCAAAGGATTCCAGGGTGCCAAGGAGCAAGCCGCCGACGATTGCCCCCTTCATGCTGCCGTATCCACCTAATATTGCCGCGGAGAATCCTTTTAAGGCCAGCATAACCCCAGCGCTGTAAGACATTGTGGTAATTGGGGTAATAATGATGCCGGCCACCGCGCCAATGCCACCACTTAAAACAAAGGCAAGCATTGTCATGCGATGAACGGCAATGCCAATGAGAGCAGCTCCCCTGCGGTTTTCAGCCACTGCCCTCATGGCTTTCCCTACCATGGTCTTGTTGAAAAAGAAGCCGAGTAAAACAACCACCAGAAGCATGATTGCGAGAATCCAAAGGGTCTGCGGTAAGATGGCAGCATGGCCCCAAACAAGAGGGTCATCCCCGGAAAAAGGCGGCAGGATACGTGGAGTCTTGCCCCAGATCAACATGGCCACTTCCCGCATGGTGATAGAAGCACCCACGGTGATCATTACCAGGATGAGAATATTGTTCGATCGCGCTCTCCGCACAGGCCCAATTTCCATGAGCCAGCCCACTCCCATCACAACCAGGACCGCCAGAGGAAATGCCACAAATACGGGCATTCCCACCCCTCGAGTGAAGCTGATCATGGTCATTGCCCCCAGCATAACGAACTCGCCTTGGGCGAAGTTAACGATGCCGGTGGCGTTATGGATGATGCCAAAGCCCAAGGCAATAAGAGCATAAATACTGCCGCTGGTAATGCCTGAGACCAGAAACTGTGGGAGTTGATTCCAGATCATAAGGGCACGGTTCTCAATTAAGTCGGCTAACTAGACTTCTCTGTCTACGGTTCTTTTAGTCTGTACCTATTAGCAAACTAACTCAAAATCCGAAATCCTAAGCACGAAATCCGAAACAAATTCGAATTACCAAAATTGTCCGCGCTTCGCTTGG
>JBFFBS010000164.1:0-8146 GCA_041560295.1 Syntrophobacteria bacterium
CGTGCTCTCATAGCCTTCCAGAGCAAGAAAATGAGCCGCGGTGAGCCCCGCGGGACCGGAGCCAATGATGGCCACCTTCTCATCTCGCTTGTCAATCTCGGGCAGCGGGATATCGTCAATATCCACCTGATCAGCCACAAAACGCTTCAGGGCGCAAATCGAAATAGCTTCATCCACCTCAGCCCGCCTGCAGGCGGTCTCGCAGGGATGCGGACAGATGCGACCGATGGTCCCAGGAAAGGGCAGGGTCCTGAGAATGACCTCCATGGCCTCCTGGTACTTGCCCTGGGCAATCAGGGCCACATATCCATGGGCGTTTACCTGGTTGGGACACCCATTGGTGCACGGGGAGCGATCGCGCTTGTCGATCACATAGCCGCCGGGTATGGCTTGGGCGTAGGGCTTATAGGTGGCCTTTCTCGGACCAATGGACTCGTCGAACTCACTGGCCATGGTCACCGGGCAAACCTCGGCACAATCTCCACAACCGGTGCAGCGTTCAAGGTCAATGTAGCGAGGCTGTTTTTTAACGGTGACCTGGAATCGCCCCACATCGCCGGATATGCCCTCCACCTCTGCGAGGGTGAGCAATTCGATATTCAGATGCCGGCCGACCTCGACCAGCTTGGGCGAGATAATTCACATGGAACAGTCATTGGTGGGAAAGGTCTTGTCCAGCTGGGCCATGACGCCGCCGATAGCCGGATTCTTCTCCAACAGATAGACCTTATAGCCTGAGTCTGCAAGGTCAAGGGCTGCCTGCATCCCGGCGATACCGCCGCCTACCACCATCACTGAGCCCACGATGCTGTCAGTTTGCGATTTGACCGCTTTGTCCATGGGTTGGGGTACCTTTTTACATTTAGTGAACTTTTTCACTATATCCAAAATGGTTGCAGATATCAAGTGCGTATCGACTGACAGTTATCATTTTGACTCGCAAAATTCTAGGGTGGAGAGAACTATGCGTAAGGACAAGCTTGTGGGGATAGTCCAGTTTCTATTTCATTCGTTCTTCTTTCCAGGGATCGGCAGAGTTGCTGTAGCCTCCTCTTTCCCAGTAGCCTGGCTCGTCTCGCTCGGTGAATTTGACCCCCTCAAGCCACTTGGCACTCTTATAAAAATAGCGGTCCGGAACCAAGGCACGCACCGGGGCACCGTGTGGGCGAGGCAGCTCTTTAGCAAAAAAACTGTGAGCCAGGATTACGTTTTCCTTGCGGGCCTCACTGATTGGAATGTTGGTGGTATAGCCAGAGACTGCCTCAAAAATGACGAAACGAGCGTTTTCTCTGACCTTGACCAGGTCCATAATTGTTGTCAGACGAACACCACCCCACTGAGAATCAAGCAAGGTCCAACCGGTGACACAATGCACATCGCAGGTAAGGTCCACCTGGGGTAGACTAAGAAGTTTCTGAAAATTCAAGGTGGTCGGTCTTCCCACCTCGCCATGAATCTGGAGTTTCCAGTTCTTGCTATCAGCAGTTCCTTCAACGCCGCCCATATCAATAATTTTTTTTACTGCCTGCTGGCTCGGGGGAAGACGCGGTCTACCATCGGGCCTCATCTCTGCCGCCAGGGCGAGATTTTCCAGATCCATGAGCTTCACGAATATCCCCGGCAGGCCGATACTTACGACCGATCCGCCGGCTTTGGCCAAAAACGTGCGTCTGGACAGTTTCTTGGACTCGTTCATAGATTCCCTTTCGAATTTATTAGACTCCTATGCCTTTAGCTCCACATACTGTGGATACTAGATTTCGATATGCACTTCTATTTACTAACCACGGAGACACGGAAGAGTACTTCGCACTCAAATTCGAAATACGAAACCCGAAGCACGAAACAAATGCGAAATCCGAATGCTCAAATGTTCAAAACTTAGGTGTTTAAAAAAAATTATCTGCTGTTTCGGTCATTTGAATTTTGATAATTCGAAATTGTTTCGAATTTCGATATTCGGATTTCGGATTTAAAATACATGTGTGCCTCTGTGGTAAATCTTCACTCAGGCTTCCTGAGGCCGCTACCACACGGAGCAGAGTAAATAGTCGACTTTATAATTATAACCGATGGGAATAACCTGTTCCAGGTACAAACGTAGGGGGAATTAGATTCAAAAAACAAGGAAATGTGAATGGAAGGTGACTACTCGGCTTTATTCTCTCCCTCTGCCGCATCGTCATCACCGCCCAATCCGTACTTGGCCAGACGGTAGCGAAAGGAGCGAAAGCTAATGCCGAGCAGTTCAGCGGCCTTTTGTTTTGCCCCCCGTGTCCTCTCAAGGGCCTGCTCGAGGAGGTCCTTTTCCAGCTGCCCGAGAACATTGTCCAGATCGATTCCCTCCTGGGGCATTGTCAGCGACACAGACTCGGTTTTGGATTGAACCTGGGTCTGCTTGAAGCTGGAAAGAGTTAGGCTGTCGGGGAGGACTATGTTAGAGGCTTCCAGGGCAACGCTTCGTTCAATGATGTTTTCCAGCTCTCTAATATTGCCGGGAAAGTTGTAGCTCTTGAGAAGATCCAAGGCGTAGGAGGAAATCTTCCTGATGTCCTTTCCCATTTGATCGCTGTACTTTTCCAGAAAATGCTGAGCCAGCAGGGGAATTTCATCAGGGCGTTCCCGTAGTGGCGGCATGTGAATGTTTATTACGTTGAGCCTATAGTAAAGATCTTCGCGGAAGTTTCCGTCCATCACTTCGCGTTCAAGATCGCGGTTGGTGGCGCTGATGATGCGAACATCTACACTGATATCTTCACTGCCACCCACCATTTTGAAGGTTTTTTCCTGAACGGCCCTGAGAAGCTTGACCTGGACCGGAGGATGAAGCTCTGCCATTTCATCAAGAAAGAGGGTTCCCTGATGGGCTGCTTCAAAAAGACCACTGCGAGTCGCGGTGGCCCCGGTAAAAGAGCCCTTTTTGTGTCCGAAAAGCTCGCTTTCCATAAGGGTTTCGGGCACGCTACCGCAATTGACCACCACAAAAGGCTTGTCTTTCCGAGGACTCTCACGGTGTATGGCCTTGGCGATCAGCTCTTTACCGGTTCCTGATTCTCCGGTAATGAGGACGTTGCTGGTGGCCGCGGCAATACGAGGAATGAGTTCCAGGATTTTTTTCAGTTCAGGGCTTTCACCGACAATACCGTGGTAGTGAGTAGCGCTCGGCGTATCTGCTTCTGCTTTTTCCAAGGACTCGTGTGAATGAGCGGTGGCCAGGGCGTCCTGGATAACAGTTTTAATTTCCCTAACCTTGAAAGGTTTCGGCAAATAGTCGTAAGCTCCCCACTTCATGGCTTCAACGGCAGTGGAGGTGCTGGCATAAGCAGAGATCATAATCACCACCGTATTAGGATGGAGTTCTTTGCATTTTTTCAACACCTGTAGACCATCAGTCTCCTTCATCCGAATATCGGTGATAACCAGGTCAAAGTCTTTCTTCTTCAATATATTTATGGCCTCGCCACCTCCGGCCGCAGTAGCCACCTGGTAGCCTTCTTTATGGAGCATGATTTCCAGAAATTCTCTCATGCTGTTTTCGTCGTCAACTACAAGGATGCTGGCCATTCGAGTTCTGTCTCCTGCTATAATGCTGCAATCTCGGATATAGAATTAAGCGTGGCGTCTGGATGCGAGGTGTGAGATTTGGCCCTTCTTTCATAGACTGCAATCTCACATCACATATCAGGTATCGCACATTGACGTTGGGGCTGCACATTATTGGAGCCTTAGGATCTGGTCCTCAGTGCCCCTGGTATTCCTTGCAAGAATAGTACCTAACCGCTTGTGTTTTTCTCTGTGAATATGATCTTGCCATCCCGAAGGACCATGACCGTTTTCCCTCTGAGCTGCCAACCCTGAAAAGGCGAATTCCTGCTTTTGGAGCGAAACTGGTTTACGTCGACGGTGAACTCCCGGTTCGGATCAATGAGGGTGACATCGGCCGGAAGCCCAGGAGTCAGTCTTCCCAGGTCAACTCCAATAATGCGGGCGGGATTGCTGGTTAATTTCTCTATTGCTTCCAGCGGGCTGAGCAATCCCTGATCAACGAGCCGCAGTGTTAGAGGGAAGGCGGTCTCGAGACCGATCATGCCAAAGGCGGCGTAGTCGAACTCCACGTCTTTCTCTATGGTGCTGTGGGGGGCATGGTCGGTGGCGATAGCATCGATAGTACCGTCGGCAAGACCTTGTTGAATCGCGGTTAGATCAACGGAGGAGCGGATTGGTGGGTTAACTTTGAGGTTGGTGTCAAAATTCTCGAGGGCCTCATCAGTGAGAGTGAAATGATGTGGAGTAGCTTCGGCGGTAACCTGTACTCCCTTCGCCTTGAACTGCTTTACCAGCTCTACTGCTCCAGCACTAGACACGTGAGCTATGTGCAACCGGCCGCCGGTGAGCTCTGCCAGACTACAATCACGAAAAACCATTACGTCCTCGGCAGCGTTTGGGATTTCCCTCAAGCCCAAACGGGTGGAGACCATCCCTTCGTGCATTACCCCATCGCCAGCAAGGTCACGATCTTCGGCATGGCTGATAACCAAAAGGTTAAACACCTGGGCGTATTCCAGGGCCCTCCGCATGAGCTGGCTGTTCATAACCGCTATGCCGTCGTCGCTGACCGCTACAACTCCCGCCTCCTTGAGCTCAGCGTACTCGGCCAGTATTTCACCTTTTTGGCCCTGACTGATTGCTCCGACAGGAAAGACTCGCACGAGATCAGCTTCGGCTGCACGGCGAAGAATAAGGTCCGTAACCGCGGAATTATCATTTGGCGGTTTGGTGTTGGGCATGCAACAGATAGAGGTGAAACCGCCGGCAGCTGCGGCCTGACTTCCGGTTAAAACAGTCTCCTTGTATTCCTCGCCCGGTTCCCGTAGATGGGTGTGCAGATCAATGAGTCCCGGTACCACCCAAAGACCATCCGCATCAATGACCTCCACGGAGGCTAATTTCTTGTCCAGCCTACCCGAAGGACCCAGGTCCTTGATTTTGTCTCCTTCAATGAGGAGGTCGTGCGTGTCGTCCAAACCGCTTGCTGGGTCAAGGACTCTGCCGCCGCGGATGAGCTTACTCATCTTTTTCACCTCCTATGAGTAAATACAGCAGAGCCATACGCACGGCGACCCCGTTGTTTACTTGATCCAAGATCACCGAATAGGGTCCGTCGGCCACAGCAGGGCTGATTTCGACGCCGCGGTTGATCGGGCCGGGATGCATAATAAGCACATCCGGTTTCGCCTGGGACAGTTTTTCTTCATTTAGGCCAAAGACACGGGCATATTCTCTGAGGCTGGGCAGCAGCATTTGACCTTGCCGCTCCAACTGTATCCGGAGCATCATGATCACATCAGCCTCGGGAATGACCTCTTCAGGACGGTAGAAAACTTCAACCCCCAGCTTGTCCAGCTCGTGAGGAATCATGGTGGTCGGGCCAGCCACCAGGACTCGAGCCCCCATTTTGGTGAGGGCCCAGATATTGGAGCGTGCCACTCTGCTGTGAGCAATGTCTCCAATGATAGCAACGGTTTGCCCGGATATGGTTTCTTTTTTGTCTTTGATAGTGAGAAGGTCGAGCAAGGCCTGGGTGGGATGTTCGTGCATGCCGTCACCGGCGTTTATGACCGAGGCCTGAACGTGCCTGGCCAGCAGGTGGGGAGCGCCGGCAGCGGAGTGACGAAGCACAATAACGTCAGGGTTCATGGCCTCTAGATTTTTTGCGGTGTCCAGCAAGGTCTCACCTTTTACAATGCTGCTGGTTGAGGCAGATATGTTAAAGGTGTCTGCGCTCAGCCGCTTGGCCGCAATCTCAAAAGAGGTTCGAGTTCTGGTGCTGGGCTCATAAAATAAATGGACGACAGTCCTGCCCCGCAAGGTGGGGACCTTCTTGATGGGTCGAGTGGAGATTTCCTTGAAAGTCTCCGCCGTCTCAAGGATCAGGTTGATTTCCTCAGGCTCTAGTTGTTTGATACCGAGTAAATCTTTCTTGCGGAACTGCATAGATCGCTTCCCCGATGGTAGGGCGGCAAGAGGGAGACGCAGCCCGAGACAATGGTGACTGAATCGTGAACAGCAAGGAAGGCACCAATGTTCAGCAGGCTAATCTATCCCATTTGGTTCCCCTTTGCAAGACCAATTCGCATGGGGCATGGGGGAGTAATTTCGAATTGCGAATTTAAAAGCTCGATGCTGGATGCTGGATACTCGATGCTCGATAAAGATTTACTTTTTACTACTGACAGCTGAAACCTGAGACCTGAAACCTCAATTCTGGCTACTGACTACTGACTACTGGCTACTGGATTTTTTGTTTTTTTTCTGACACCCGCCCCGACACCTGAAACCCTGGAATCTGAGGCTTGGAATTTAGGAATGCGGATTCAGATATGTTTTATGCTCTTTGCTTTTATCCTTGTGCCCTGCGCCTTGACCCTTGAGCCGTTCTCTTGCGGACACCCTAAAGCCGGGTCCTCTGAGCCAGGATTTTTTACTTATTCGTTATATAACTATATAATAAAATTATTATAATTCGATTTTTTGCAGCGGACGACTGACCACGGACAACGGACAGAAGAATGGGTTTGACTTCCTCTAAAGGCTCCTTTATTATTATGCACCCCGCAGGCGAAGAAGCTTCCTTTTTGACAGTCAAGTTGCACTTGGGCCTGTCTTTTCTACGTGTTAAAATTAATCTAAGAGAAACGGAGCCGAACAAGGCAAGGAGACACCATGGCCCCCCAACAAAGCACAAACGGTCCAGTACTCACGGAAAACGCTCTGGTAGTTTTGAAAAAGCGTTACCTAAGAAAGAATGAGTACGACGAGGTCACAGAAACGCCGGCAGACATGTTCCGTCGGGTCGCCGACGCCGTGGCGAAGGCCGAGTTGATCTACGAGCCGCAGGCCGATGTGGATGAAGTTGCGGCGCGCTTCTACGATCTGATGACCCGACTGGAGTTGGTGCCAAATTCACCTACCCTGATGAATGCAGGCAGGGAGTTGGGACAGCTCTCTGCCTGTTTTGTTCTGCCGGTGGAGGACTCCATAGAGAGCATTTTCGAGGCCATCAAGCATACAGCCATGATTCACAAAAGCGGGGGCGGTACCGGGTTCTCTTTTTCTCGTGTGCGACCAGAAAACGACAAAGTGCTCTCCACTCAAGGAGTATCTAGTGGCCCCATCAGCTTTATGACGGTTTTTGACGTGGCCACCGAGACCATCAAGCAAGGTGGTACGCGGCGTGGCGCCAATATGGGTATTCTTAGGATAGATCACCCCGATGCAGAGGCGTTTATCACGGCCAAGACCGATAACGACAAGATGAATAACTTTAATCTCTCAGTGGCACTCACCGACAAATTCATGCAGGCCATGGAGGAGGGTGGGGAATACGAACTCATCAACCCTCGCACGGGCGAGAGGGCCGAGAGGTTAGCAGCCAGGGAGGTTTTCGAGAAGATCGTTGATTGTGCCTGGAAAAATGGCGAACCGGGGGTCATCTTTCTCGACTCCATCAACCGCGACAATCCCACGCCCCACGTGGGCGAGATAGAATCAACCAACCCCTGCGGCGAGCAGCCGCTGCTTCCCTATGAGTCCTGCAATTTGGGCTCCATTAACCTGACCAAAGTGGTGGAAAACGGCCAGGTTGATTTCGATAAACTAAAAGAGGTTGTCTGGACCAGTGTCCACTTCCTGGACAATGTAATTGACGTAAATCGTTACCCGTTACCCCAGATTGAGGAGAAAACCAAAGCCAACCGAAAAATAGGCCTGGGAGTAATGGGATTTGCCGACCTGCTGATCTCCGTCGGAATTCCATACAATTCCGAGGAAGCCATCCAGATGTCTGAGCAGGTAATGTCTTTCATCCAGCGTGAATCAAAGGCTGCTTCTGCAGCGCTGGCCGAGAAGAGAGGAAACTTCCCCAACTATCCTGGATCCATTTATGACAGAGCAGACACGCCATACATGCGTAACGCCACCACCACCACCATTGCCCCCACCGGTACCATCAGCATTATTGCCGGTACATCCAGCGGCATCGAGCCCATTTTTGCTGTTTCGTATTTGCGTAAAGTACTGGACGGGCAGGAGTTGCTGGAGGTCCACCCTATTTTTCGCGAAGTCTCCCAGCAGAGAGGTTTTTACA
>JBFFBS010000165.1:0-8137 GCA_041560295.1 Syntrophobacteria bacterium
GAGCGCATAGAGCAGAGCGCATAGAGCAGAGCGCATAGAGCGAGAGAATAGGAAACAGATATTTCAACACTTGCTTAGCTCTGTTTAATTCTGGATTCCGAATTCTGACTCCTGGCTTCTTGCACTGCTGGCTAATTCTTAGTGCCTAATAGACAAGTCACGAGCACATGGCCATGAGGAAAATTATACTAAGGCTCCTAAGAATCGGAGCCCTTCTTCTGGGGGTACTTGCCTTGAGTTTTCTAAGCGGATGTTGGAACTGGTTTGTGGAAAAGCAGGTCTTTTTTCCCGATAAAACCATTGTACAAACGCCGGCTGATTATGATCTCCCCTTTGAGGATATTTGGTTCACGAGCAACGATTCTATTCGGTTGCACGGCTGGCTGATTCCTGCGTCGCCCTCAAATCATATCCTCCTTTTTTGTCATGGCAATGCCGGTAACATTTCGCACCGTTTGGACAACGTTCGTTTGCTGAATCAGAGGGGTATCAGCGTCTTCATTTTTGATTACCGGGGCTATGGGAGGAGCGACGGCAGCATAAGTGAAAAGGGCTTTTATCTGGACTCGGAGGCTGCTTACGAAGTGGCCAGCAAATGGGCTGAAAAACACAAGGCCAAACTTATAGTATTCGGCAGATCATTGGGAGGTATTGCCGCCACCCACCTGGGAGCTACAAAGGGTTGCGATGGCCTCATTTTGGAGTCAACGTTTACAAACATGGGCGCCATGGCCAGAGCTCATTATCCCCTACCCTTCGCGGAATCCTTGCTTAAAGACCGCTTGAACGCCGTGGGTGAGATTGACCAGGTGCGTGCGCCCATCCTTTTTTTTCATGGTGACAAAGACGGAATAGTGCCAATCCGGCTGGGTCGAGGGCTTTTTGAGGCGGCTCCGAATCCCAAAGAATTTGTAGTTATTCCAGGTGCCGGGCACAACGATACTTTTTATGTAGCGGGCAAAGGCTATTTTGACAAATTGGAGTCTTTCCTGGGCAAGCTGTAGCGGAGGGCAGAGAGCATGGAGCATGGAGCATAGGGGAAGAAAGCTGGCAGGAGGCAGCTCGCAGCAGGCAGAAAAGAAAGATCAGACGTCGGAGGTCAGGATTATTTCAAAAAAATTGAAAACTTCTTTAACAGTTTGTGACCGTTAGCGAAATCTAAGGGTATCTGGAGTGGTGGAGTGATGGGGTACAGTACTCCAATACTCCAGTACTCCATAAGTCTTGGTTTGATAAGATCACGGTTAAGCCAACAGTGGTAGGAGGTATGAGCTCATGCTTCACAACGTTCTCATCGCTGTAGACGGCAGTAGAAACTCACTGCGAGCGGTTGAGTATGCCGGTCGGGTTTTTGCACCAAACGCGGAGGTAAGGCTGGTGCTGTTCCATGTTCTCCCGGCTATCTCCCGCATGAGCTTGAATAAAGAAGAAATAAAAGCCATAGATGGACGTAAGGCCGAGCGTGTTGACCTGGCCGACTTGTACTGGAAGTTAGAAGACGAAGAGAAGATGGGTCGTTTTTTTGCAGAGGCGACAAATCTGCTGGTGCAGATTGGGGTGCAGCCAGGACAAATCGAATCCAAGTTTGGGGTGAAAGAAGGCGAAATTGCCCCCGCAATCCTGGAAGAAGTGGATCTTGGTCACTATGAGACCTTGGTTGTGGGGCGACGCGGGCTATCCAGAATGCGGGAATTCTTTCTTGGCAGCATTTCAACTGAATTAGTACGTGAGGCGCAAGGGTGCGCTGTGTGTGTAGTTGAATAAAGCATAGCGCATAGAGCATAGCGCAAAGCGTAAAACCTCAAATGCAAGACCGCTATGCGCTTGGCGCTCTGCGCTTTGCTGCGAACAAAGTGAGCCGCTACTGAATCCTCTGTTTGTTTTTCCTGACACCTGAAACCTGACACCTGGTATCTGAAAGACACCCGACACCCTGAAATTTGGGGATGACTGACATGCAGATCATTGACAGCCACATGCACTGTGGCATTCAGAACTCAGATCTACCCTTTGAAGTTATCTCACCACTTCTCGAAAATGCGGGTATTACAGGTGCATGTTTGTTCGCTCCGGTGGAGGACATATACGATCGATACAATTTTCATTTCCAAGACAATGAGGAATGGATTCAGACCAGGCGGGCTGCTAATCATTATTTACTTGATCTGGCTACTCGAACCGAGTCGATCTTCCCATATTTGTTTGTTTGGAACGACTTCGCCATTGAAGAACTCCAACAGGGATATTGCGGGATCAAATGGCATCGCCACGACAATGAGCCCGTCTATAACTACGACGACCCCCGCTGTGGGGAAATAATTCAGAAAATAAGCGAACGTCGTTTGCCCATTGTCTTAGAAGAGAGCTTTACAAATACCTGTCGATTTGTGAAAGAACTGGCACCTCAAGCAGTGATCATTATCCCCCATCTCGGGGCTCTCAATGGTTCCTATCCGGCACTGGAAAGAGCCGGCATCTGGCAGCGAGCCAATACGTATGCGGACACTGCCTTGGCCCCCATTGAGCATATGCGCCACTTTGTCCAGCATTACGGATCTGAAAGACTGTTGTTTGGCAGTGATTTTCCCTTTGGCGCACCCGGCCACGAGTTACGCAAGGTCGAAGCCCTTAATCTACCCAGCATTGATTTGGAGAAGATCCTCAGCGGTAATCTTCTGGGCCTGATAGATGACACAAGAAATAGTTGACGGTCTTGCTAGAGTGACCCCCGATAATACCCTCCATCTATCTGAATTGAATTGCCCGTTATGTAACTGGCTCTCTCGGAGGCGAGAAAGACAACCAGATTGGCTAATTCTTCAGCCTTTCCTAATCGCCGAAGAGGAATGCTTTCTTCCCACGTGCGTATTATTGATTCAGGACTTTCATTCCTCTTCTTCCCCAGCACTTTGGACAGTTCTCGTACCCTGTCAGTTAGTATGTAACCTGGACAGACATTGTTTACCAGAATATTGTCTGCTGCCAGTTCATTGGCTAAAGTCTTGGCGAAACCAACCACACCGGTTCGGACAGCGTTGGAAAGCATGAGACCTTCTATGGGTTGTTTTACTGCCACAGAGGTCATATTGATAATTCGGCCCCAGCGTCCCTTTTGCATATGGGGTACTGCCTCCCGGGCAAGCCAGATAGCACTGAACAAGTTGAGCTGGACAGCTTGCTGCCAAAGGTCGTCAGTTAATTCTAAAAATGTGGCCGAGGGGGGGCCGCCAGCGTTGCTGATCAGGATGTGTACAGTACCGTAATGAGACACCGCTTCCTGAACGAAAAGACGGGTTTCCTCCGGGCTAGAAACATCCGTTGGCCTGGTCCAAACCGTGGCCCCGGTCTCCTCGGCGATCTCAGTGGCAGTTTCGCCCAACTGCTCCTCGCCCCTGGCGCAGAGGGCCAAAGAAACCCCTTCTCTGGCCAATCCCAGGGCCACCGCTCGCCCCAACCCCTTGCTGGCCCCCGCAACCAAAGCTACTTTACCCTTTATTCCCAGATCCATATGCAACCTCCCCACTTGTAATAAAAGAATCGCAAGTTTCCAATAGACGTTCGGGTTATAAATCCGAAATTAGAAGCACGAAGCACGAAACAAATTCAAAATCCGAATGTTCAAATGTCCAAAACGCGACCACTCAGAGAAACTTATTTAGTGTTTGGATCATTTTAATTTTGGAAATTAGGATTTGTTTCGGATTTCGATATTGGTCCTTCGGACACCCCACCCTACGGGCGGGTCCCCAGTTTCGGATTTCGGATTTAGGCTATCCCTATGCTCTATGCTAGATTTTGATTTTATTGACACCATAGTAAGGAAGCGCTATTGTAAAATCCATAGCACAAAAGCAGACGGGCAGCAAAGAATTTCAACACACGGGGCGCGGGTCTAGCGACAGCAATTCATGAAATATCCGGGCTAGATGTTCGATCCTTTGAGTCACTTTTATTCAGATAATGGGTACCATGATCTTACGACCCGCATTCTGAATGTCGAATAGCCACACTAACCACTGCTCAAGAATCAAGAGATGAAATTAGGTATCATCGGGCTTCCGGGTTGCGGCAAAACCACAGTATTCAACGCGCTCACCAGCAGTTCTGCTCAGGTTGCGGATTTTTCCGCTCCAATGAGAGGTCCTAACCTGGCAGTGGTCAAGGTGCCGGAGCCCCGACTCGCCTTTCTCGGCCAGCTTTACAACTCTAAGAAGGTCACAGAGGCCACGGTGGACTATGTAGATGTGGGTGGCTTGACCGGTTCCACTGAAAAGGGTCAGGAGTTAGGAGAATCTTTTCTGAATCACATCAGGCCGGTGGACGCTTTGGTGCATGTTGTTCGTAATTTCCAGCATCCCATGCACGGAGAAGCGGATCCTCTCGGAGACATTTCGCGGGTAGAAACGGAACTTATTCTGGCTGATCTACTGGTGGTGGAAAAAAGGCTCGAGCGAATCGGTGCCGAGAGACAGCGAGGAAAAAAGGAGAATCCAGAAGAAGTACGCTTGTTGCAAGAATGCCAGGCAATCCTTGAGGCGAGTCGCCCCTTGCGTTCCCAGCCGGGGATCTCGGATATTTCCCTTTTGCGCGGCTTCAGTTTCCTTTCGGGTAAACCTCTGCTGATTCTTGCAAACCAACCGGAGGAGAATGCTCCGTTACTGCCCCAAGAGATTAGAGACGAGACCCTGGCACCCTATCTGGAGATCGTCGGCCAACTAGAGATGGAACTGGCCCAGCTGGCTCCGGATGAGGCGAATGAGTTTATGGTCGAACTGGGGCTTGAGACGCTCGCCAGAGATCAGGTGATTCAGGCTTCTTCCCAGCTTCTTGGCCTGATCTCCTTTTTTACCACCAACGAACAGGAGGCGCGAGCCTGGACCATCAAACAGGACTCTCCTGCGCTCAAGGCTGCTGGTGTTGTGCATTCGGATATGGAGAGGGGCTTCATACGCGCTGAAGTGATTCAGTTCAATGATTTAGAAGATGCCGGAAGCTATGCTGCGGCTCAAAAACAGGGGCTTGTTCGTCTTGAAGGAAAGGAGTATATCGTCCAAGATGGCGATGTAATTTTTTTTCGTTTCAAAGTTTGATCTGGATACTTGATGCTGGATTCGAGATTGAGTATATGTTGTTGAGTTGATATTGACGCTTTGACAAGATTACACCTTCTGCTGAGCCAGCACGATGATTCAAAGAGGAGGAGTCATGTTTGACAAGGAAAAGCTAAAGACTATCGGGACCGAGAAGGAGAAGTGGGACTGCGGACCAGTTGAGAAGGTCTGTGCCAAGTTTCCGGAGAGAAAAACCACTTTCACCACCATCTCCGGTGAGGAGGTGGAACGTCTCTATACACCACTAGAAATAGCCGACTTTGATTATGATACTAAGCTCGGTTTTCCGGGAGAGTATCCCTTCACTCGGGGCGTGCAACCCACCATGTATAGAGGGCGGTTTTGGACCATGCGTCAGTATGCCGGTTTTGGTACCGCGCGCGAGACCAATGAACGCTACCGCTATTTGCTTGAACAGGGGCAGACAGGTCTAAGTGTCGCTTTCGATCTCCCGACTCAGTCCGGCTACGACTCCGACCATGCGCTTTCCATGGGAGAAGTGGGCAAGGTGGGGGTTGCTATTGATTCTGTTGATGACATGAGGGTCCTCTTTGATCAGATACCCTTGGACAAAGTGACCACCTCCATGACCATCAATGCCCCGGCCACGGTCTTGCTGGGCATGTATTTGGCCCTGGCCGAAGAACAGGGTGTTCCGTATAGCAAAGTAGGCGGCACTGTCCAGAATGACATACTCAAAGAGATTATCTGCAGAGGGCAGTATATCTATCCCCCTCTTCCATCCATGCGTCTCACCGTGGACCTCATAAAATACTGCTACGAACACGTGCCCCGGTGGAACACTATCAGCATCAGTGGCTACCATATTCGCGAGGCAGGCTCTACGGCTGCCCAGGAAATGGCCTTCACCATTGCCAATGGCATCACCTATGTACAGTCTTGCATCGATCGAGGGATGGAGGTGGACTCCTTCGCCCCACGGCTCTCCTTTTTCTATAACGCTTTTACCAACGTGCTGGAAGAGGTAGCCAAATTTCGAGCCGGGCGGCGCTACTGGGCCCAGGTCATGAAAGAGCGGTTCGGTGCAGAGAATCCTCGCTCTATGATGATGCGTTATCACGTACAGACCGGTGGTGTAACCCTCACCGCCCAGCAGCCGTTGAACAATGTAGTCAGGGTGGCTCTACAGACCTTGGCCACAGCCTATGGTGGTGCTCAGTCCCTGCACACCAACTCCTATGATGAAGCGCTGTGTCTCCCCACTGAGGAAGCGGTAACTGTTGCCCTCAGAACCCAACAGGTTGTTGCCGAGGAGAGCGGCGCTGCTGATACCATTGATCCGTTAGCGGGCTCTTACTATGTGGAAGCCCTGACTGATCGGATTGAGGCTGAGATTGATGATTACATAAAGAAGATTGACGCCATGGGCGGTACCCTGAAGGCCATAGAGGATGGATACGTCCAGAAAGAGATTCAGGACAGCGCCTATCGTTTTCAAAAGGAAATAGAGTCCAACGAACGCGTTTATGTTGGAATCAACAGATACACCATGGAAGAACCGCCACCCACCAATCTGCTCAAGGTAGATCCCAAGCAGCGTGAAATAGAGACAGAAAAACTGAAAAAACTTCGGGCAGAAAGAGATCAAAAGAGTTGGAAAGCAGCTCTGGATATGCTGGAAGAAGTGTCTAGAACGGACGAGAACGTTATGCCGGCAGTGATTGAGGCGGTAAAAGCCCGTGCCACCGTTGGTGAGGTCTGCGACGTCTGGCGGAATATCTGGGGTGAATACCGGCCGAAAGAATTTGTGTGATCGCAAAGCGCATAGCGTGGAGCGCAGAGCGTAAAGAATATCAGAAAGAGAAAGATTTTGTTTCGCTATGCGCTATGCGCTTTGCGCCATGCGTCAAGTAGGAGGTTGAGGATGACAGGCAAAAAGAGAATTAAGGTCATCATGGCCAAGCCAGGCCTGGATGGTCACGACCGGGGGGCAAAGCTCTTGGCACGTGTCTTTGCCGAAGCGGGTATGGAGGTGGTTTACACCGGGCTGCGCCAGACCCCTGAGATGATTGTAGAGGCAGCACTCCAGGAAGACGCAGATGTGGTGGGCTTGAGCAGTTTAAGTGGAGTTCACAACTATTTCTTCCCGCGGGTGGTGGAACTATTGAAGGAAAATGGACTGGAAGAAGTTCTGGTTGTCGGTGGCGGCATTATTCCCGATGAGGACATCCCTGGCTTGAAGGACTCTGGGGTCGCTGCCATTTTCGGGCCTGGTACCAGAACTGAGGACATAGTCGCATTCATCGAAGAAAAAGTCTCCAGGAATTAATGAGTGCTCATCCGGAAGTAAACGTTTCCGGATGAGCGCGATCAGCCCTTCGACTTCGCTCAGGGCAGGCAATCAGCTCTCAGCAAAAACAATTTGAGATCGGGGGCCTAGACTGATCCCGCCCGGGCGGCACTGGTAGCTGAGAGCTTTCTCTACCCCATCTCGAGACTTGGATATCTCTCTTATTATGACAGATTTAGCCGCGGAAGTATTACAGGGTTCAGTCCGGGCCATGGCCCGGCTCATTACCTTGGTGGAAAATGAGGACCCCCGAGCTTTTGAATTTCTCGGTTCCATTTATCCGCACACGGGCAGAGCGCATGTATTAGGCATAACCGGCTCTCCCGGTACGGGCAAGAGCACCCTCACTGACAAGGTCACCTCGGTACTTCGCCAGCAGGAGAAGACTGTAGGCGTTATAGCCGTGGACCCCTCCAGTCCTTTTACTGGTGGCGCCCTTCTCGGTGATCGGATCCGTATGCAGAGGGCATTCGGGGACCCGGATGTCTTTATTCGCTCTATGGCCACCCGGGGAAACCTCGGCGGGCTCGCCCGAACCACTGCAGACGTGATTAAAATCATGGACGGTTTCGGTAAAGACTGGGTTATCGTTGAGACCGTGGGTGTGGGCCAGGATGAAGTGGAGATAGCCAAGACCGCTGACACCACCATTGTGGTATTGGCTCCGGGCCTGGGAGATACCATCCAGAGCATGAAGGCTGGAGTCATGGAGATC
>JBFFBS010000166.1:0-8088 GCA_041560295.1 Syntrophobacteria bacterium
ATGCGTTCTACGATCTCCGGAGTAACATAGCGACCAAACGAGGTCTGAATCCTATCCTTCAAACGCAAGTCCTCCGCCATCCGGTTAATTGCCTTTCCCAAATCACCCAGTTCATCGTTGCGCCCGAGGTTTACCCGGTAGGCAAAGTTGCCCTTGCCAACCTCCTCGACCGCCACTACCAGCCGCTGTATCGGACGTGAAAAGTAGAAGCTTAACACCATACTCATGGCAATACCAATTACGGTTATGGCAAGGGTCATTAGCAGAATAAATACTTTCGCTTTGACAATACTTGCTTCAATGTACTTTTGGGTCAAGCAGAGGTGAACCTCGCCTATTTTAAGCCCCTGGTAGGGCACAGGGGTAGAAAAGAGCAGGAGGTTTTCTCCTGTTGCCCGAAAACCTCGCAACTGCAGTCCATCTTTTTCAAAGAGTAGTTGGCTTTCCGGAGGACCCACATGTCTGGTACCCACCTTATTGATATCGCTATGCGCCTGAATAATCCCATTACTGTTAACGACTAAGGCAAACACCACCTCTTCATTTTTGGCAATGTCGGAGACGAGCTGATAGAGGGACAATTCTGCTTCTTCCAGAAGGTCCTCGGGACTGTTCCTGGCGGCATAGCGCGACATGGTGGCGCCGAATTTAATCAACTGGTCGGTAAACTGAATTCTTTGGCGCTTGAGGATGCTCGTACTGATGGTGGCCACGATGGCAAAAATGGCCAGAGTTGCCAGAAGGGAAAACTTGGCAAAAATAGGTATGCGCAGCTTTTTGAACAAAGTTTGAGTCCTTTATGATCAATACCTTCCCAAAAAACGCAGAGCGCAGAGCGCAGAGCGCAGAGCGGAAAAAAAACAATGTTGCTGATTTTGTCTTTCCATTTCGGATAGCAACACAGGAGATATTCAGATACCCAAAACCGCTAACCGTGAAGAATATTCTATCTGTTATCAAACGCTCTGCGCCTTGCGCTTTGCTATCTAATTTTCAGGGTGGCCAAAGACAGCAAGGCAAGAAGACCAGCAACAATCCACAGCCTGATTACCACCTTGGTCTCGGCAAAACCCCGGTGCTGAAGACTGTGGTGCAAGGGAGCCCTGTAAAAGATTCTCCTTCCCAGCCAGCGCACCCCGACTTTATCCTGTACTTGCGAGGTCAGTGCCTCAACCAGAAAAAGGCCTCCAAGCAGTGGAAAAAGCAACTCCTGCTTGAGTAGAACGCTGAGAACCGCCAGCATCCCACCGATGGCGAGAGATCCTGTGTCACCCATAAATATTTGAGCCGGATAGGCATTATACCAGAGAAAACCCAATCCTGCTCCGACAAAGGCTGAGACAAAAACAGTCAACTCGCCAACTCCTCGCAGATAAGGATACTGCAGATAGTCAGCATATATCGTGTTACCCATAACATAAGCAAACACCGCCAATACCCCAGCCACAAAGATTGACGGAGTGATGGCCAAACCGTCCAAACCGTCGGTAATGTTTACAGCATTGGCAACCAGCAACATGAAGAGAAAGATAAAAAACCCATAGAAAATGCCTAGATCCAAGAGAGGTCTTTTCAAAAAAGGTACGTACAACTGGGTGGCAGTCCCGGGTTCCACCGGAGAATACGGACCCAAATAGACCGCGATAAAAGCCACGGCAAACAATCCCTGCAGTACAAGTTTCGTTATCTCTCCCAGACCCTTTTCACCGCTGCCGCGGGAACTCTTGAGCCAGTCATCCCAAAAGCCAATACCACCGAACCAAAGGAGGGCGGCGAGGCTCAGGAGTAAAAAGGAATTGGCCAGATTGCCCCAGAGCAATATGGAAACTGTCATAGCAACAATCAGCAACACCCCACCCAAGGTGGGTGTACCAGCTTTGTCAAAGGCCGAGTCAATCCCGGTTTCCCTCACCCGATCCAGGAAGTTCCTCCGGTGCATGGCCCGGATAAAGCGCGGACTCAAGAGAAATACGATCAGCACCGCGGTCAATGCTGCCATGATCGATCGGAAGCTCAGATAGCCTAATAGCCTAAGAAAACCTAGTGACTCAATCTGACTATGAAGCCATTGTCCAAGGTGGTAAATCATTAGTCCTTCCTATGATGTGTGAGGTTTGATGTGAGATAAAACAAATTGCTCGAGCAGAGATCTCATATCTCACATCACATATCCCACATCAGATACTTGCTCTTATATATTCGACCTAATTTACAGGTTTCGACCTTTTAACCTTCTTTATGATCCTCTCCTTTGCAAAGCGTGTGAAGCTTGCGATAGGTCTCCTTAATGTCAAAATAGGAGCGAAAATCCGTGGTTGTTAGAATAAAGCGTGAAGTCTCTTCGAGCAGCCAATCTCGGTCAGTAACGATGCCCCGTTCTACGAGCATGGTGACAGCCCTGAGAGCAGCCTCGCGAACCTGCCAGTAATGGTGCTCCTTCAATCCCAGTAAACCCTTTGCCACCTCTCGCGTCTCACCCACTGCACCCAGTGCCAAAACAGCCTCCCGCACCACCTCAAACGATCTATCTTTGATAAGCGACAGGAGTTTTTCAGTCACAGCTTGTTTCTGAAGAAGTGCTTCTGCACAATGGCCCATGGTCCGGGCAGCTTGGGCCCGAACTTCATAGTAGCCATCGTCCAGGGCCTCGAAAACTCGAGCTTCCACCTCTGGGCCCCACCTATTCAATATTTGCAAAGAGATCAGAGCGTTGCGCCGGATGAAGCCGACCTGCCGATAATCACCTCCAAAAAACTTCTGCAATCGACTTGCGGGGGTCCGATCCGCCAAGAGATGAAGCAGGGAAGAGAGTTTCTCTTCATGTTTGAGGAGCCCTATGAGCTTGACTCCCAGATTGCGTTCCGGCCAACTGGGTGAAGTCAACAAGGAGGCAGCTCGATGGCGGTAGTAATCCAAATCATCAGCATCGACAATGACTTTTCGAGGCTCATATTGTTTCTCATCCTCATGCCAAGCACTTCTGAGCTGCACCAACAGCTCATCATCGCTCAAAAGCGGATCCAGATCTTTCGCAGAAATATCATTTAGGAAGCTGTTGGTCAGTGGGCTGCCGTAAATCTCCGCAGCGATTCGCTCTGCAGCATAGTGGTTCATGAAGGCGCGGGAACATTTACCCATCTCCTCCAGCAGCTGCTGCGCATCGAGCAAGGAAAGAATCTTCATTGCCAGCTTCTGACCTGCTACCTCCTCCAACAGCATCCCCCCGTCCTTAGCAGTATCTTCGAAGATAACTTCAGCTCCACCAGCCCGTTTCATGGCACGAGCATTCATTACCTGGTGGTTGCCTGGCAAATTGGCCTTGGGAATAATGAGAGCCGACTTTCCCATTGCCGAGATCTCATTGAGACTCCCAGCACCGCCGCGGCATACTATGAGATCGCTCATTGCGTAGATGTCGCCAATGTTATGAAAATAGTCCTGCGCGTAGTAGAAGGAATTGATTTGCTCTCGCTCTTGCTCATTGTACTCGCGTTGCAACCGCTCAGAGGTATCCTCCCAGGCGTGGTATTCCGGAGTTTTCATCAAGCCCACACCGTGAATGACAAAAATGTCATTCCGTCGCGGGAGAAGGTAAGCCAGCGCGTCCACCAAAGCCCGATTGATGGTCCGAGCCCCCTGGGAACCACCAAAGGCGAAAACTACCCGTCTGCCCTCAGGTATTGGTAATGGCATGGCCTTGCCTCTGTCCTTGCTTAGCATACTGGTGACCGAACGCCGCACCGGATAGCCTACCACCACTCCATTTTCTGGAAAAAATCCCTTGGTCTCCGGGAAGGTGAGCAACACCTTGTCAGCCCGGCGACCTATTAACTGGTTGAGTTTTCCCGGCACGCTGTTCTGCTCGTGGATAAAAACCCGAGCCCGACTCATGCCAAGGCGACGCATCAATGTATTGGCGAATATAACCGGAGCGCTAACATACCCCCCCGTGCCAACAATGGTGCCGGGTCGAAAGGTCGCAATATGATAAAAAGACTGCACAATTCCCACGAATAAGGAAAAAACAAAACGCACCAGGGCCAGACTCGGTCGGGAACCGGGATAGGCACTGCTCCACACGTATCGAATAGAATAGCCGGCACGGGTAACGATAACCGATTCGGCTTTTCCTCGTAAGCCCACATAGAGAAATTGGGAATGTGGCTCCTTCTGTTTAATAGCCTCGGCTATGGCAAGAGCCGGGTTCACGTGGCCACCGGTACCACCTCCCGTCAGAATAACCCGTTCTGTCCCGGCTGCACCCCCGCCCCGAAATCGGCCCCAATAGCCGAGGCTCATCAAGAACATGAACACCCCAGCAGCAGCAGCAAGCCCCAGGGCGACTACCTCGCCCCAATGAAAAATCATGCGCGGCAGGCGGGCGATAAAATCCATTTCACTGATTCGAGGAAACAGAATCCAGGCGGTCAAACCACCCACACCACTGGCAACAGTGGTGGAAAAAAGGGTGTCGCCAAGATCCTGCCAGCCAATACCTCTCTGCCCCAAGCGTCGCAGTTCAAAATTAAAAGCAGCGAACAGTATCACACCGTTGAGGGTAAAGGCGATGGAAGAGGCCAGCGCTAGCCCTCCATGTTTGATTGGGGTCCGCACCAAGAGTAAACTCAGCCCTACATTCACAAAGGCGCAAAGCAAAGAGGAGTAGAGGGGAATCTGATTCTTGGCCAATGCTGGATAAACGCGGCTATAGAGGTTCCACAGCCCCATACCCAAGAGGCCCAAAGCGTAGAAAGCAAAGGCTAAAGCCGTGAGCTTCACCGCCGAACTGTCAAAGGCACCTCGCTGATAAGCCACTGAAGTTATGGGGCCCACCAGTACCACCACCAGCACGGTGAGGGGCACCATGGAGACGATATTGTAGCGAACTCCGGTAATCACCGTGTTTCTGAACCCCTGCCAATCTTCCTGTTGCACTTGATCATTGAGCTCAGTGACCCCAGCCCTGCCCACGGCGAGACCAATAATGGAGTTGGGCAACTGGACAAGCCTCTGAGCAAAATAAAGAGCAGCTATACTGCCGGGCACGAGAAAAGAAGCAAGCACCCGATCTACCACCTCCACGGTCTTGCTGGCCACGGACTGTCCGAATATCCAACCTGACTGTCTTCCCACTTCTTTGAGTTCCGACACAGGTTCCCCTAGGGTAGCCAAATACCGCATGCCAAGGTTGCTGCGCCGCGAGGATCGAATAAGGATGGGGATTTGAATGATAAACTGCAGCACTCCTCCTAAAACAAACCCCACTGCCAAGCTATACATGCCAATATAGGGTGTTAGAGCAATGATACCGATAATGACCCCAATACTGAGCATTATTGGCGCCAGGGCATAGGCGGCAGTTGCATCCAGGAAAAGGAGCAGGCCTCCCACAAATGAGGCCAAGCCAATGACCACCATGAAAGGAAGGATAAAATAGGTCATGATCTCAGCTTGATGGAACTCGGTGAGAGCGAGACCGGCGCCGATTATCCTGACCAATTTTGGAGTCAGCAGATAAAAGACCCCCATGATGAGCAGAAGAAGAAGCATCATGAGATTGAAAATTCTAGAAGCCAGCATCCAGGCGCGCCGGTATTCCCCGGCGGCAATCAGTTGGCGGAAAGAGGGCAAGAAGGCCTTTTCTACCATATCCTCACCCAGAATACGTCGAAAAAGGGTGGGAATAGTAAAGGCTATGGCGAAGAGGTCGGTGGCTCGAGTGGTGCCGAAATAACCGGCAATAACCATCTCCCTTATGAACCCAAACATTCGGGAGATAAGGTTTCCTTGCACCATATCGAAAAATTTTCTAAAAAAGGATTTCCTCATGAGGCTCCCGCGTCCCTTGCGATCTCGGCTGAATTTCGCCGGGGGTAGCTTCGAAAGTCCTCGTATACCTCAAAGTAACCACGGACGAGCAAATGCTCCGACACGGAGACAGGGAGACACGGTGACACGGAGTTAATTATCTTACCAAGACGACTAGTTGGGAATAAATAGATGGGAGTAACTTCTCGGATTGTAATAGGCAATCTCTTCCGTGACCTCTTTATCAAGAGCACCCCCCCGAGGAGCACGATAGATGAGACTGATTTCAGATTGCAGGTTTTATCGCCGCGCCGCCGTCTCTCCGCGTCGCCGCGTCAGCCTATAATCATTCTCTATTTCCTCGCTCAGGCAGTCTCCGGCTGTTTGCACCAGCCATTCTCTCTAAGTACCCATCTCCCAGCAAGAAAGAACCTCCTGGGCGGCAATTGCCCCGATTCGTAAAATCTTGGGAGGACGAATAGTTACGTCGGCAATTGTAGAGACTTTGCCCCCGGGCGTCAAGCCAGCATCTAGAATGGCTTCCAGGTCCGAACCCAGTTGGGTTATTACTTCACCCACACTACGGCAATTAGGGGATTCTGACCGATTGGCGCTGGTGGCTGTAATGGGTGCACCTACCTCTCGGACCAGAGCCTGAGCAACCGGATGAGAGGAAATCCTGACACCTATTTTGCCGGTGTCAGCGGTGAGATTGGTTGGCAGATGTGCTGCAGCAGCGAATACAAGGGTGAGGGGGCCAGGCCAAAAGCGTGCCGTCAAATGAAGCGCCTGATTGGGGATGGTTTCAGTCCAGCTATCAAGTTCCGCTGGATCCGCAATGAGAATGCTGAGGGATTTTTGAGCCGGCCGTTTCTTCAGCTGATACAGCTTGTCAATGGCTTGGTAGTCAGTGGCCAGAGCGGCCAGACCATAGAAGGTTTCCGTCGGAAAAGCTACCACCCCGCCGTTGACAATGAGCTGGGCGGCTTGCCTTACGGCTTCTTGGCTTCGGGAAGGATCATGCTCCACTTTGAGTATGAGTGGCATACTAACGATTATAAGGCTAAAATACCGAGAACGAACCAGAAAATAAATCCGAAATCCGAATATCGAAACCCGAAACAATTTTCAAATTTTCAAAATTCAAATGATTTAAACACCGTATTCAGGAACACCTCTGGGTATCAAGCTATTTGGGACATTTGAACATTTGTATTTCGGATTTGTTTCGTGCTTCGGATTTCGGATTTCGAATTTTGGGTTAGCTACATTGCTCCGCTGTTTAATCCCTGGTTTGTCTTGATTACGGCGTGGGTAACTTTTCCGCCAGCCCTGCAGCTTTCTCGGCCACCTTCTCAGCCAACTCTTCCTTGTAGCGCTCAAGTCGCTTCTCCAACTCGCTGTCGGCCACTGCCAGTATTTGTACCGCCAGAATGGCTGCGTTTCTGGCTCCGGCTTTACCCACAGCCATGGTGGCCACCGGCACACCCGCCGGCATCTGTACGGTGGCCAGCAGTGCATCCCATCCCGCCAAAGGAGAAGAGGCTATGGGCACACCTATTACCGGCAGCCTGGTTTCAGCCGCCAGGACACCAGCCAAATGGGCAGCTCCACCAGCACCTGCTATCAGTATTTTGAGACCCCGCTTACTGGCAGAACGTGCATATTCAAACACCCTTTGTGGTGAGCGGTGCGCTGAGGCCACCGTGATCTCGGCAGGAATTCCGAAGCTTGTCAATACCTCCAGAGCTTCCTGCATTACCGGTAAATCAGAGTCACTCCCCATGACTACACCGACCAAGGGATTCTGCTGCGAATTCACCGGGTGCTGATTAGACTCTTTGCTGTGCTGCATCCGGCTCACTCCTTACCTATATCACTGCGGTAGTACATGCCTGTAAATTCTACCTTCTCCATCTCGGCGTACGCCTTCTCCCTCGCCTCCTTCAAAGTCTTGCCCCGACTCACTATGCACAAAACCCGGCCACCTGTTGAGATCAACTGACCCTCGCCGCCGAATCCAGTCCCTGAATGAACCACCAGACATTCAGGATCAACTTCATCCAGCCCGTGGATAGGCACGCCAATTTTGTAACGCTCAGGATATCCCTTGTACCACCCTTTCTTACCTTTGGTGCGGCCGCTCACCGCAATCAAACACAATCGATAATCTGGGTTCCACTGTGGCGTTATTTCGTGGAGTCGTCCCTGAACAATAGCCTCTGATATATCTACCAGATCGGTTTCCAGCCTCGGCAAAATAACCTGGGCCTCGGGGTC
>JBFFBS010000167.1:0-8087 GCA_041560295.1 Syntrophobacteria bacterium
GATCTGCATTTATTGTTACAGACATGAAAGAAGATAATCTTAGAGGATTGAAAATAATAGCGGAAACAATTCCCGAATTTGAAAGAAGAATCATACCTCAAGTTTATGATCCTCGTAATTATAATAAGGTTAAAAGGATGGGATATAAACAAATTATATGGACGCTTTATCGTTATAATGGATCTGATGATGATGTTCTGGCCTGGGTTGATAAATTTGATGGGCCTTTTGCTATTACAATGCCCAAGAATAGAGGAATTTCAGACTTACCGAAAAAACTGGCAAGCAAGCAGATCCCAACCTACGTCCACACCATAAACTCATTGGAGGAAAAAAATAGATTGGTAAACACCTTCGGTATAACGGAAATTTATACTGATTTTTTGCACCCAAAAACTGACACCTAGCCCATAGCGTTTTCTGATCCTCAAGACCCCCGCAATCCGATGATGATTGACGTAGTTGCCATTTTGTCAATCCTTGAAATCTTCCCAACAAGCGTTCTCTAAACTGGGCTGGTCCAGCGCGGTACACCCGATAAGATGAAGCCCCTTTGTCGGGCTTCACCGGAAGTGGACGGACTCCGAGCAGAAACTTCATTGGCCGGCATGTTTCACGATGCGGTCTCTCGAGACCTTGGCTATGACCGGGCTATACCCTAGTATTGCAAATCTACGGTGGGGTAGAAGGCGCTAGAGTGCGCCAGATGTGACAGCGCACAGTCCGCTACGGCGGATTACTTGACGGTACATGAGGTCCTGTTCTGAGCACAGCCGTCCCGCCAATTATAGGCGGGACTATAGCGCGAGTTCAACGATTTTAGCCGCTGGGGTTTGCAACATTGGGGTATAGCTCAAGTCAGGAACGGACTTGCAATATAGCTGGAATTTAGTTAGTTTCCATCCATAAAATGGCTCTTTTCCGGAATCTCTACGTCAATCAGCGGGATTTCTTGTGCGGCCTACGTAAGTACGCCTCCGCACAATCCCTCGATTTCCTTGACCTTACGGAAAATTGCACATTTTTGGATTGGAAACGCTAACTATTGTCCATCTTAAGTTTGTGGATGGATAATAGTTGGTTTCCATGTGGTCCTACGTATCTGTGGTTTTATGAACTGTTACTACGTGAGGGTAGAAAATGCTGCGACTTATGCGTGAACATGCCACATCGTGGTTGATCAAGGTGTTCCTGTTTGCCATCGTCATCGTGTTCATATTCTGGGGTGGGGGCTCCTATATGGAGAAAAAAGCGAGTCGCATTGCCGTGGTAAACGGCTCCTACATCGGTATGCTGGAATATCAGGACATGTACAGAAACTTGGTGGACCAGATGCGCCGCCAATTTGGCGGGCAATTCTCCTCTGAATTAGCGGAAACCTTGAACCTGAAAGGACAAGCACTGGATCAGCTGATCAATCGCAGACTGATTTTGGCAGAGGCAGGGACGCTAAAGTTTGATGTTTCCCGGGAAGAACTGCAAAACGCCATCGTCTCTTATCCGGCCTTTCAAACCAATGGCCGCTTTGATCCACTGCGCTACCAGCAAGCCTTGCGCTACGCGCGACTGACTCCCCAAGAGTTTGAGGTCAGTCAGCGTGAGGATATCCTCATTAATAAAGTGCAGCGGTTCATTACCCGGGGTACCAAGGTTTTGGAGTCAGAAATGCTCTCCTTTTTCCATCATACCCGGGACAGGGTAAATCTGGCATACGTGCAGATAGATCCTCAGGATTTCAAGAACCAGGTGAAAGTGGATGAGGAGGCGGTAAGGGACTATTTTGATAAACATCGTGAAAACTACCGACTTGCTGACAAGCGCAACATCCTCTATGTACGGTTTGTGCCGCGGGACTACGTGGCCGAAGTGAAGGTTACCGACCAGGAAATAGAAGAATTCTACCAACTGCGCCAGGAAAATTACCGGGAACCCAAAAAGGTACGCGCCCGCCATATCCTTTTCCGCATTTCCGAAAAAGCAAAAACCGCTGAAATCCAAGAAACTCTGGACAAAGCAAAAGAGGTGTTGGAATTGGCCCGCAAAGGAGACAACTTCGCTGAACTGGCCCGGAAATACTCAGAAGATTCCACCGCAGCCAAAGGAGGAGATTTGGGCTACTTCAAGAGCGGTGATATGGTGAAACCTTTTGCAGATTCAGCCTTTTCCTTGCAAAAAGGCGAGATCAGTGACTTGGTACGGACCCGCTTTGGCATACACATCATTAAAGTCGAAGATATCAAGGAAGAATCCGTTCAGCCGCTGGCCCAGGTGAAAGGAGCCGTGCTCAAGAGTCTGCAAGAGGATCGCAGCCGCGAAATCGCCCTGCAGCGGGCCGAATCATTCATCGATCGAAGCCGCGCTCTGGATGATCTACAGAAGGCTGCAGCTGAGGAGGGCTTGGAGGTTAAAGAAAGCGGTCTGTTTGCCGCCGCAGAACCCATTCCTCAGCTGGGACGCCATCCTGAGATCAACGAAATCATTTTTTCCTTGCGGTTAAAGGAAATCTCATCAGTACTCGGGGTGGGAGATGATCAGGTGGTGGCACAACTGCTGGAAATCCAGGATTCTAGGTTGAAGGAATTTGCAGAAGCTCAAGAAAAGGTCCAAGAAGACTTGATCATAGAACAGAGCAAGGCTCTGGCCCGCACGCAGGCGCAAGAGTGGCTCGAAACCGCTCGCCAGAAAAAAAACCTTGCCGAAGTTGCCCGTCGCAACAAGCTGAAAATTAATAAGACTGGCCTGTTCACCGCCATCTCACCACCACCTTTATTTGGCAATCAGAGGGATATGGTCATAACCGCTTTCTCTCTCACGCCGGAACAGCCTGTACCGTCCGAGGTCTATGAGGTTGATGGCAGATTTATTATCTTGCAGTTAAAGGATAGCCAGCCAGCTTCTGAAAATGGATTTCAACAGGAAAAAGACAACCTAGCCAAACAACTTCTTCAGGCAAAAAAAGAGCAGACTTTCAGTCGCTGGATCAATGGTCGAAGGCAACAAGCAGATATCAAAATGTTGCAGGAGCTCTAGAGGACTTTCGGGCGGGGAGTAAACACAGTAAGCGCTAAGTTATTTTGTAAATGTTCACAGATTGCATTTATGCCACCCGGGGTTGTTTAGAAAGATGAACGTCGAACATCGAACACCGAACGTCCAACATCGAATGAAAGAACAAACCCCCGATACCGAACATTCAACAGCTATTTCTGCTTCTTTTCAGTCGTTTTGATACTCGTAACGAAAATCTTAATGAATTCTTCTGTTGATATGTCCGTTTCTTCATCTTTTCCCATTCAACGTTCGATGTTGGACGTTCGATGTTCAATGTTCATTTTTTTTAGTCCCTCCTGGGCAAAAACAACTTAGTCTTTATGGGGGAAAACCCACCCTTACATTGCACTAGGCATCACTGCTAAGGAGTCATCGGACAGGTCTCCGTACCCGCCTTAAATACTTTCCGTATCCCCTTTGTGTCGCCGCGTCAACGTGTCGCCGTCTCTCCGCGTCTTTTTTTTGCGTGCCAGGACGAGTAGCTCCTGCCACACTTTCTCTACCTGGGTCTGGGTCTCATCTCGCGTACCACTGTTATCAATCACATAATCTGCTTGCTCCACCTTTTTGTTTAAAACCATCTGAGTACTCAATGCTCGTCTTGCCCCTTCAAGCGAAAGCCCATCCCGCTGCCTAAGCCGCTTTATCTGGACATTCTCTGTAACATACACCACGATCACCCGGTCAAATCGGTGCGCCACTCCAACTTCCAGCAATAGGGGCACATCAACCACAACCACCGCATCCTGAGCCGCAGTCGTCAGTTGTTCAAATCTACGGTTTATTTCTTTCATCACTTCCGGATGCACAATTGCGTTCAGTTTGCCCCTCTCTTCAGGATCGGCAAAAATCAACCTCCGCAGCTTGTTCCGGTTTACTTCACCGTCAGGAAGGAAAAATTCCGGCCCGAAAGCCTGCTGAAGTTTTAGCCAGGCCGGCTGTCCAGGCAGGACCACCTCCCGGGCAACCTTGTCGGCATCCAGAACCTTTGCCCCTAATCGAGCAAAGGCTTCAGACACCATGCTCTTTCCGGAAGCTATTCCACCCGTTAAGCCGACCTTTAACATGTGATTATGACCTCATTTCTCAGTGTTGATCTCTACTTCTCTGAGTGAGCACCTCGATATAAGATCCGGCTAAATCCGAAATCCGAATATCGAAATTCGAAACAAATTCAAAATCCCAAAATTCAAATGACCGAAACTCTGAATTACTAAATTATCGACTTTGTTTTGAACATTGGAGCATTTGAAATTCGGATTTGTTTCGTGCTTCGTGCTTCGAATTTCGAATTTTTAGGCTCCTGTCTAGGTTCTGCCACTGCTGCGCATGCCCTTTGTGTTCTAACCCTCAGTCCCATACTTCCGCAGAAACTCCAAGAGGTCGCTCATGTCTTCCGGAATCGGTGCCGATAGATCGAGTTTCTCACCAGTGGCTGGGTGCTCCAGCATTAATCGCCGGGCATGGAGCATCTGCCGCCTCACCTTGCTGAGACGGCCTCGCACCAGAGGATTCTCCATGGATCGCACCCTTTTCTTACCTCCATAGGTGGCATCTCCCACCACTGGATGCTGGGCATGGGCAAAGTGCACCCGAATTTGATGAGTTCGTCCCGTCTTGATTACTACCTTGACGAGAGAAACTTCGCCGAACATCATCTCAAGCCACCATGAAGTGAATGCATCCCGACCGCCGGCCATGATTCCCATCTTCTTGCGATTTTTGGGATGCCGTTGAATAGGAGCGGTGAATTCTCCAGAAGACTGGCGCACGCGGCCATGAACCAAAGCGGTGTATTCTTTGTAAACACTCTTTTCTTTGAACTGGCTACTGAGATGATGGTAAGCGGAATTGTTTTTCGCCACCACGATGATCCCGCTGGTATCTTTATCGAGTCGATGGACGATCCCGGGCCTCAGTGGTCCCCCCAGATCAGCCAGGTGGTCACAATGATGCAGGAGGCCGTGTACTAGGGTTGCTTTTCGGTGGCTGCTAGCCGGATGAACCACCAGATCAGGAGGTTTGTTGATCCCGATGAGATGCTCGTCTTCAAAAATTATCTGCAAAGGGAGCGGTTCAGGCGTGAGTTCAGGGGGAGGAGGTGGTGGCAGATAGACTGAAACCTGCTCTCCGGATCTCAGTCTGTAACTCGCCTTCTGTGGTTTGTCGTTGACCTGAATGTGATTATTTTCGATGAGGCGTTGAACCTGATTACGCGACAGTTCCAGGTCCATGCGGCTCAAGAACACGTCAAGCCTAGAGCCCGCATCTTGCTGAGAGACTTCGAACCTATGTTCTGACACACTCCCCACCGAATGACACGGCGACGCGACGATACGGAGACACGGAGACAAATACGCCTCATGACGACTTTACCCTAATGTCGCACACCCACACCGAGGCGCAGAGATTTTTGCAGGTGTCGGTCCGCAACGTTAGAGGTTATTCTCCGCGTCGCCGCATCACCGCGTCGCCGCGTCGATTTGTCTTTGCCTCTTTTTTCTGTCTAATTGGGACAGATGGAGGTTGGTGATTGCAACACCGTACCTCTAATGACGGCGCTGTCTTTGTTCCTCTTTGAGTGTGGTAAAAATCATGCGCCCAGCAGTGGTCTGGAGGATGCTGGTTACCGAGGCTTCCACCTCCTGACCAAGGTGCCTGCTGGCATTCTCAACCACCACCATGGTGCCATCGTCCAGGTAAGCAACGCCCTGCCCTTGCTCTTTGCCCTCCCGCATAATCTGCAGGTGAAGCACCTCGCCAGGGAGAACCATCGGTTTGAGGGCATTGGCCAGTTGATTGATGTTGAGGACAGGCACTCCTTGGAGCTGCGCCACTTTGTTCAGATTGAAATCGTTGGTGACAATCTTGGCATTCATCTCCCGGGCCAGGGCGATGAGTTTGGCGTCCACCTCTTTGATGTCCGGATAGTCCTCGTCCACCACTTTCACCTCGACCGTATCACCCTTTTGCATACGATTGAGGATGTCCAGGCCCCTTCGCCCTCTGGCGCGTTTAAGGTTGTCTGCAGAATCGGCGATGTGTTGCAGTTCCTGCAGAACAAACTGGGGGATGATCAGCGGACCTTCTAAAAAGTCGGTTTCGCAAATATCGGCAACGCGCCCATCAATGATGACACTGGTATCGAGAATCTTGCCGCCATTCTTTTTATGCGAGCCTTTGGCAAAAAAGCCCCAACCCGGCCATTTGAACTCCTCCACTTTCTTGCCCCCCAAAACCAGGCCGATGTAACCAAAGACGCAGCTCAAAATCACCGAAATGGATATGCGGATGGTGCTATTCTGCAGGCCGCTGAAGGCATAACCCAGCAATTGGGCAATTACCAGTCCGAGAAAAAGACCGAAGGTACCGCCAAAGATCACCTTGAGTGGTGCTTTTTTTATGATTTTTTCTATGGATAATGCAAGAAGTGCAAAAATGAATCCGGCGAGTGCCCCTACCCACTTAATCCAAATACCCAAGGTGTGTGTAATTGGCAGATGCGAGGCCAGCAGAAATCCACTTACCGAACAAGCCGCAACCAGTAGCAGACGGAGAATCGTCTGGGCTGTATTCACAGTGTACTCACCTCCTTTCTATCATTGATTTTTCTTCAAGGGCGAGACCGGAGAAAAAAAGTAACATGTATGGTTCAAAAAACGAGTGTGGATCGTGGAATCACCTCCTTCTCGCCCCACACGGGTCAAGTCTGCCCTTTGGTAAAGGTCTAGTCATGCGTTTCGGGGCTCATGACCAAAAATACCGTGGATGTCTTTTTCCACTTGGCTCTCATCTTGATCTTGGGCTATGGATATCTCTTTCACCAGAAGACCACGGGCAGTGTCCAGCATTTTTCGCTCACCAAAGGAGAGTTCCTTATCTTCACGAAGGATGAAGAGATCACGCAAAACCTCAGCCAATTCGAACACGGAGCCAGTCTTGATCTTATCCATATACTCACGATAGCGTCGGTTCCAGGTCTGATTGTCCGGTACGATCTCTCTTTCCTCGAGAATCGCGAATATCTGCGGCACCTGGTCGGCATCTATCACTTGACGCAAGCCCACATTGTCCACGTTATCCAGCGGAATCATTATGATCATGCCGTTGTCCAGAATACGCATGATATAAAAATCCTGTTTGCGGCCAGAAATCAATTTGCTCTCGATGGATTCAATCACCCCAACGCCGTGCGCTGGATACACGGCTAGGTCACCAATATTAAACATGACTGCCTACATCCTTCCAGAAATACGACTGCCGGCAGATCAAGGAGTCCCGACTTAGAGGATCGACCATGGTCCCCAAGCCATCTCTGCTAAGACTGCCAAGCAAAAGCTGCAAGAGATAATTTGTGGCGAAAAACTGCCCTGGTGTTATGTTTGTCTTGCTTTCCTCAGTCCCCACACCCCTTCACGGTAACCAAGCGTACCCCCGGTTAGAAAAAAGGGCGAGAACACATCCTATGTATTCTAACACAAAATGATACCATTATCAGCAACTCCTTGAAGGCAAAATTGATAGTAGCGTCCCTTGTTCCAGCTAAGGCGAATCAGTTGTCTGGAGTTACCCCAAAAATGTTACGAGGGACACAGGCCAAAAGGGAAGGCTACTCCACAACGAGCAATTCGCGCCATCTTATGGCAGTGTCCCTTTTGAGCAAGCACCAAATCTTCATGCTGGCTCTTGCCAAGCTGAGATACATAAAGAAAGGAGGCTCAGATGCTCGTTGTTTCACAGCCTCCCCCTTTGGCCTTCCTGGTGTTTCTTCTGAGTGACTGGTGGGAGGCCTGTGCCACTTACGCAGCTGTGGGTGGGGGAGCCCCTGGCCCCGTTCCGCAGGAACGGGGAACAGGGAGGGGGTGCCTTCCCCCACCCACAGCTGCGCGTGAAGTGACCAGGCTGGAGCCTTGGAACGACAGAAGAAATATCAGGAAGACATTTTCACTTTCAAACGAAACCTCAACTCGGCAATAATTTTAAGGTATACACTTCAACCATCCATTATTGGGAAAAGTCCTGAAAAATTGACAGTA
>JBFFBS010000168.1:0-8082 GCA_041560295.1 Syntrophobacteria bacterium
AAAGATCATAAAATCTTGCTCTTGGGTAACAGACAGAAGACCACCCATATCCTCGAGTAGTTTATAGGAGAGCGGCAACCCTAGAGTTCGACCACCTTCAGCAAAAGGCATGAATAGCAGTTCAGGCTGTTTGATCTTTGCACTAGCGACCTTATTTTTGAACTCAATCTGGAGATCTTGTTCTCTTTCAAAAGTCCTGATGTTCAGGATCTCCCCTTCAAGCATAGCCTCCGAGGCATTACGGATTAGATTAATGAAAATCTGAGCCAACATAGAAGGATCTGCCGAAACTACTGAGAGTTTCGGATCTAAATCCAATCGGCACATTGCCTGCTTGCGATTCATCTCTGGAGATAGTAGGTCCACACAATCAGCGATGATTCTGTTGACCGAACACTCCTGAGGACGTATTTCCACTGGTTTGAGGTAATTTCTTATCCTGGTTAATATCTTTTCTAAGCGTTGGGATTCTTTAAGGATGATCTCGCACTCTGGGGAGTTTGGAAATTTTTCTTGGAGGCGTCGGGCAAAGCCGCCTATGGAGACAAGCGGGTTCCTGATCTCGTGGGCCACCTCAGCAGCTATGGCACCCAGCGTTTCAAGCTTTTCTCTCTGCACCAAAGCCTTCTCCAGGTGCTTGCGATTTTCTATTTCGCTTTTGAGTTGCACGTTTGCCTCCACCAACTCAGCAGTGCGCTCTTCCACCCTCCTTTCCAGCTCGTCATGAGCCTTCTGCAAAGCCGCCACTGCTCTTTTGCGCTCAACGCGGGTCCTTAGCGCCATGATTCCAAAGGAGAGATCATCAGCTAATTGTGCCAACAGCTTAACTTCCTCTTCGTGAAAAGCATCTGCCTCCGCAGCGTATATATTCAACGCTCCCAATACATGATCGTTGTCGATTAAGGGTATGGCGATTGACGAGGCGTAGCCTCGCTTAATCGCTTCAGCCCTCCACGGAGCAAATTTAGGATCATGCAAAATGTCTTTAGCAATGCTTGGCTTCTTGATCCTTATGGCCGTACCCGTTGGACCTCGTCCCCTTTCGGTATCGTCCCACGTGATTTTCAGATTCTCAAGATACCCATCCTCATACCCTGCCTGAGCTACTGGTATAACCGTCTTTTTTTCATCTTGCATGGCAATTCCTACCCACGCTAGTCGATATCCCCCTTCTTCCACGACGATTTGGCATATACTATGAAGCAGATTTTCTTCGTTCGCGGCGCGAACTAGTGCATGGTTGCATTCACTTAGCATCTTTAAGGCGCGGTTGACTTTCCACAAAGCCTCCTCCGACCGTCTGCGATCAGTGATATCGAGTGCTAGAGATATTGCCCCTTCAACACGGCCTTCGCTGTCGTAGAGAATTGAGTTATTCCACTCACATAGAACTATCTCCCCGCCCTTTGTCAGATTCTCGTTAATACTAGTGCTTGGTAGCTCTCCCCGAAGCAAACCGGCAACTATTTCTTCGACATGTGGTCGAGTTCGCTGAGGGATGAGGAACTCGAAGAAGTTGCGTCCAATAACCTCCTCTCGTGACCATCCAAAAAACTTCTCGGCACACTTGTTCCAACCAGTAATACAACAATCGAGATCCCAAATTACAAAAGCAAGGGGCGCAGTGTTATAAACGTTACGGTAGCGTTCTTCGCTTCTCCTCAGAGCCTCTCTTACCGGTATGCGTTCTCTTTTTGATCCTCCCAACTTAAGGGATTCGTGGCGCAGTTCCTCCTCCTCATTTGTGAATTGCTCTTTTTGTTTATCTTCCTTTTTCAATCTTATCTCCTTATGAGATGAAACTCGACCATGCTTGGCTGTTCAGAGCGATAGCGCATCAGACTAGTGAGGGGTGAATTCCAGATCTAGTAGAGGAGCAAGAGACGCAAGATTAAAAGCATGATGAGAATCTGGGGTGGCTTAACCGCAGGCTACAAAAAACTGGCAAAAGTGACAAGACAAAAATGCCTCACATCGGCTCGTCCCTCTTCAGCCGGAAGTAATCAAGGCAATCGAAAAGATATTTCATGTCTTCTAAGTACAATCAGTGATGAGTAATCCGCTTCGCAGACAAATAAAGTTAGAGTGTAGCTACATCCTGGCATTAAGACCTGCTAGCTCACAATTCAAGCACGACATAATAGATGAAGCGGCCGGGAAATCAATGACCCAAGATGTTTGGATAGGTAACGATTGTCCACGACTAAAGATACCTTGCCAATATGTGAACTTGACCAGAACTAAAGGTATGAGAAGCATATCTAAAGTATTTCGGGGCAAACGGAACTAAACATACATAGCAGTGAAGTGAAGTCCTGAGTCAAACGCACCTAACACACTATATTGTGGAAAACTTCAAATCAGAAACTCTATGGTCCAATTTACTCTACCCGTTTCATTGACTCAATACCCCTTGAACCAGGTCTCAGAACCGAATCTGCAAGCCTCCTCAAAATAACTCTTGATTTTCACTGCTATTATACCTTCTGCAATAGGACCATTTGAGAGCCATCTTTGTAAGAGGTAATGGGGTGGATATTTTTTACGCACCTTTAGGCTCAAAAGGTAAGTGGGTGTGTAAAAAGTATCCATCACAAAAGACGGCGAAATAACTACAAACCTGGTAATCTTTATATTTTCCACTACTTAAGAATTTGGCCCACAGATTGCTGTACTTGTGCATCAAACCAACCAACCCGAGATCAGTCTTATGAGCTGATGGGACGCTTCCCGAGAGGGTGTCAATGAACGAGCTGGGAAATATGATCAAAACTGGAACAGTGCTTAACGATAAGTGGGTGATCCTCGAACTTATTAACAGAGGTGGCATGGGAGAAGTTTATCGAGCCCACCAGCTCAATCTAAAGCGTGACATAGCGATCAAGGTGATCTCCCAGAAATGGCTCCAATCCCTCAATAGTGACACAGAGGATGTTGAAAGGGACTTGGCTCGCTTCAGGCGAGAGGTTCAGGCAATGGCTCAGATTCGCCATCCGAACATTATTCAGGTCCACGACTATGGATCTGTTACAGTAAAGAAAGGTACAGATGAAATCCCGATTGAGTACATTGCCATGGAATACATCCCTGGTGGCAGCCTGCGATCCACCATGTCAGAAGAGGGGTTTTATCCGGATGAGGCCGTCACGAGAGACTGGCTATCCAGCTCCTTTTTACCTGTGCTCGATGGGGTTCAGGCAATCCACCAGCAAGGAATTGTACATCGCGATCTGAAACCCGAAAATGTCTTGCTCGATGGAAATATCCCCAAAGTGGCTGATTTCGGCCTTGCCCGCTCTTGCCGCTTGAAGCCTGTAACCCGCACTGTGGATATAAAAGGGACCACTCCATATATGTCCCCTGAACAGTTTTTCGACTTCGGCAAAGTGGATGAGCAGGCCGACATCTACTCTTTAGGCAAGATGATCCATGAAGCAGTTTGCGGCAGGATATCCAAGGGAACTCAACCGTTCAAAAAGGCGTGTTTGACTAACCCGGATACCCCCTTTTTTCAAAAACTGAATCTGATTATTCAGGATGCCACCGCTGAGGCAAAAGAAAAGAGAATATCTTCTGTCCAAAACCTAAAAGTAAAGCTCTTGGAACTTATCGAAGATACATCTATACGAACCGATTCGTATGAGCAGATTGTCAAGAGGAATAAGCGAAAGCAAAAGGCAGGTTTGATGATAGTTGGTATCATCTTATCACTAGCGGTAGCCGTTTTGGTTGTGTATCACTTCGTATCGGAGCACAAAAAGAGCCAAACAGTGGTGCTCTTGTCTGATTCCCCACCACAGGCTGTTTCTCCCGGTGATAAAGGCGTTCCTGTGTCAACCGTACCTAACGAACAAGCGACTTCCTTGCCCAAGAAGATTGAAGGAAAAAACAGCACTTCCTTTCGCATGATCCCAGGCGGCAAGATTACACTGGCGAAAAAATCTCAAGAAGGCGCTCAAGAAACCCTTACGCTAGAACCTTTTTATCTGAATGAAACTCCTGTGACAAATCAACAGTACGTTGATTTTTTAAATCAAGTACTCTCCAGTATTAGATTGGAAAATGGCCACATCATCCACGAAGACAAGACTTGGTTGAGACTTGGAGAAGTCGTTCGAGGATACAAACCGATCGTTTTTCGAGAAGGCCAATTCCACATTAAAGAGGCCATGCACGCCGCGTGTCCTGTGATTCGAGTTACAGGTTACGGGGCGAGAGCATACGCAGACCATTTCGGAATGCAATTACCCACTGATGCTCAATGGCTCTTAGCAGTTATGCATAGCACTACGGACGCAGAAATTCAGCAGATTCCTTCCTCGGTCGGGACGGAGCGCTTGCAGTTGCCCATACCATCCCCAGTGATGCTCTATAAGCCGAACAAGTATGGTATCAGAGGACTCAATCGGAATCTTGGGGAATGGGGTTTACCTGTGAAGGATGAAGGGTCAAAGACAGAAGAGAGTGAGTATGTCGTCCTAGGTGGGCTGAAAGACTACTCACAAACCGAAGCCATTAATCCATCTATAATTCGGCGCAATCCGCAGAAGTCCTATGCTGACGTTGGCTTCAGAACGGTTCTGTCTGCAAAACCTGTCAATGAATGAGAGCTGTGCTGGAAAACCCTACTCTCCCATCCAGTTTAATGTTAAATGGGGCATTCGCTGTTTTAAGAGACACTTCAACTTGAGCAGGTGATTTAAGTCGACTAGCCTTACACATGATAAGGTAGTTAATCTTTTGGCACGATGAGTTGGTGTATCTTGCCAACATAGCAACTCTGTAGTCCAACTTATTGTGCCCGTTTCATTAACTCAATACCCTTTGATCCAGGTCTCAGAATCGAATCTGCAAGCCGCCGCCGAAACCGTATTCAGAGTGCCATTTACCGTGGAGAGAGAAATACTTGTGCACCATGTAGAAAAGACTTACGCTCCCTTCCCAGTCATCATGGGTGTCGTATTCAGCTTCGCCCGATAGGGAGAGACGCGGTGTCAATTCAAAGGATTTTTCCAAGTTGAACCTCCCACCGCCATCTGTATCAATCCAGGCGCGAGACTCCATGTTGAGCGGCAGCAGGTAGCGAAATCCTAACACCCCTCGGGTATCGTCAAGCTCATCCTCCTCACCCAATAGGTTGGCACCAGCTAAGATAGAGAAAAAGCGGTTGAAGGAGCGATCATAGGTAAAGATCCCTTCCCACTCAGTGTCATCCACCTCCTGCCACCCCACTTCCCACTCTGCAGTCAGGATGTTGCGGGTATTGGAGAGCATCAGGAAGCCCTCAGTCATGTTGCTTAGAACATCAGCCTGGCCCCAGAAATACCAGGGATCCTTGTAGAGTTTAGGCCGGACTTCCTCGAGCTGGGGATCGAGCGTAAAGCCTTCGTAGTGAACCACCCGGGCCATGCCGCTCTTCATGTGATAGAGCAAGTGACAGTGGAAGAACCAATCGCCGAACTCGTTGGCATCGAATTCGATGACCGTGGTTGACATGGGGGCGACGTCCACAGTGTGTTTGAGTGGGGCGTAGTCACCCTGACCGTTGATGACCCGGAAAAAGTGGCCGTGAAGATGCATCGGGTGGTGCATCATGGTGCGGTTGATCATAATAAAGCGTACGACTTCACCCTCGCGGATAAGGATAGAGTCGCTTTCTGAAAGCGGCTTGTTGTTGAGAAACCAGACGTAGCGCTCCATGTCACCGTCAAGGGTGAGCCGGATTTCGCGCACTGGCTTGTCCTCGGAAAAAGCAGTTGGCTTGGTGGCTCGGAGCTTTGCATAGGGTGGCCATGGGCGGATCGGGTCCATACCATCAACGGCGAGGTTCTTGGATGCGGAGGCGTCGGCAGCGAGGAAGCCAAAATCAGTACCATATTTCTTTCCAGTCCGTGAGGCCTGAGAAGGTATTGGCATGGAGTCGTCGGCGTGGTCCATACCTTCAGTGGGGGAAGTAAGGTGCTCCATCTCCATACCGGCATCATGTGATCTGTCTCCCCCTTCTGCAGGCGGTCGATGATCCATCCCTTCCATTTTCTTTTTGGCAGCGTCTGCGCCATGGTCCATACTTTCCATGCCGTGCATACCGCCCATATCCATCGAGCCCATGCCCATCATGCCGGGTTTATCGAATGTACCGGCTTCAACCTTACGATCGGGCATGCCCATGGTGCCTGCGGGGGTGAGAGAGAAGACTTGGTTGAGGTTGAAATGGTGCATGGTGTGGTAGAGGTTTGGTTTCGGCACGTCGGGAGCCGGGTGGCGTTCGCCTGAACCTATCCAGACCGAGGCGTAGCCCGAACCGTCGTGAGCAGTGGCACGAAATTCATAAGCGCCTGAATCGGGGACTACAATGAGTACATCATAGGTTTCAGCGACGCCAATGAGAAAGCGGTTCTCTTTGACCGGCTGCAAGTCCAGGCCGTCAGCGGCGACAATGGTCATCGGGCCGCCGGCGAATTCAAGGTGAAAATAGGTGGTGGCGGAACCGTCAATGATACGTAGCCGCACGGTTTCATTTGGCTCGGCAGGGAGGGTAGATTCAGGCTCGCCGTTGGCGAGAAAGCGATCGTAGGCCACGTCTGCAATGTCCATGGGCGGCATGCGTTGCAGCTCGCGCCTGAAGTAGTTGCCGAGCAAGCCGAGGCGGGCGGCGCCGATGATGCTCTGACCGCTTCCTTTTTCAAGGGCATACCACTCACTGCCGCGCTTCAGAGTGCGCAGTACCTGGTAGGGGTTTTCGTCTGTCCAGTCGGAGAGCAAAACAACATAGTCATGGTCGGGTTCGGAGCCATTCTGGAGCGGTTCGATGACGATGGAACCGTAAACGCCACTTTGCTCCTGAAGACTAGTGTGGGAATGATACCAGTAAGTTCCGCTTTGGCGAATGGGAAATTCATAAGTAAAGGTTGTGCCGGGCTTGATCGGCGGGAAGCTGACGTAAGGGACGCCGTCCATATCGGGGGGTACTAGCAAGCCGTGCCAGTGAATGGAGGTTTCCACGCTCATCTTGTTATGAACGTGGATGCGAGCGACGTCTCCCTCTTTAAAGCGTAAGGTCGGGCCGGGAATGCCTCCGTTAATGGTCATGCCCCGGGCGGACTTTCCTGTGATGTTGATCTCTTGCTGAGCAATGGTGAGATCATATTCCACAGTTGCTGCTTGAGCCTGAAGATGCGCAAAGAGGATAATGAATATAAGGCCTGCAACTGTAGTGAATCTCATGCGTGCAATCATGTGAAAGGCCCTTGTGCTGGCTCGTGGAACGGCCAAGATCAGTGGCGGGCTGATGCGCGGCCGATGTTTGACCTTTCGGACTGAGAAAAGAAAATCAACAGAAAGTCAATGGAGCTGTATGCTTCTTCCGACGGACTTGCCTTTAGCTAGGCGAACTTTTAAGGATGGACAAGGTGATTAAACAAAGGGTTTAATTCCTCCTCCATCTCCTGAAGTTCCCTCTGATGCTTCTCTTGTACCTCTTTCCCATGAGGAACTGACATTTCCTGCATCATCTGGCTCATTTTCTTCATCATGCTCGCGCATTTCTTCTGGTGCTCGGGCTCCATCTTGCCACTACTCATCATTTGAGACATCTTGCTCATCATCTCGCCCATCATCCCCATGTTGGTGTGCATCATAGAACCCTTCGCCTTTTGTTTGCCTTGCTCACCTCCATGCTTTTGCGCTACTACGATGCCAGGGACTATCAGCAAAACAGATACCAGGATGGAAACTATTCGGTGTTTCATAACCTACTCCTTTTTCCAACTTTTCTGGGCTTGATTGGATGGTGGGAAGCTAAAACCAAGATAATGTCAAATGAAAGATAGTGTCAATAATAAAAACTATGGTTCCAGTGGGAATTCAGTGGATTCGAGTGAAGGTCGAGTGTGATTGTTAGCGTGTTAACTGAAGTCCTGTCCAGGCAGTAGGTTAGTTTATATTACATCCCTTAATTCACACTATCGCTTCTGAAACCTCAGCACCAGATGTTGAGAAGAAAAAAGCGGAGCCCAGTGACTCCGCATTTTCTTAGTTCAAACCAAGATATTGTAGCTAGCCCTCGAGATGAGAAGTGTACAT
>JBFFBS010000169.1:0-8067 GCA_041560295.1 Syntrophobacteria bacterium
CCTGGTTCAGACCTTCCAACAGGTGCTCAGAGGGCTTTTGCTAGAGGAAAGTCGGCTTCTGGGTCCGAAAGCCACGGATTTGACCGTTTCCCGCTTGGCGGAGAGAATGAAGGCGTCACATACACAGTTTAAACCATTGCTAGACCAGATCACAGCAACGGTGGTGAGCAAGCAGGCAAAAACTGGATCTTGAACAACACAGATAAGATTATGAAGAGGAGATGTCATGGTTGGCAATGAAAGGCCTTGGATAGCACAGGCATTTATCCTGGTCCTCTATGTTATCACCCTGGTCATCTACAACAGAGCAAAAAAAGAGTATGTTGGTGGCAAGATCGGGGCGGCAATTAATTTGATCATGGTCTTCGTGGCATTTCTTTTTCTCTCTGATTATGTGGATTATTTTGTCAGTTCTTTGCTGCCGCTGGGTGATCAAGCCAGATTTAGTGTGAAAATTCTTTTCAGGTTGCTTGCCATCTGTGTGCTCGCCTTTGGTGGTCTCAGGTTCTTTGTGAGTAAACCAGCGGAAGGAGGGCTGGCCCAGCCGGCACCAATGCCCAGGATGGAGGAGGTGGAGACGGCTCCTGTGGCCGACCTTGACGCCGTGGTGCAGGCAGGCATGGCGGAGGTTGGGACCTCACCGCCTGCCGCTGAAGCACAACCTGAGGTACCCCCGGATCTTGGTCCGGAGGAGACCGTGGTGGTGCAGGAAATCTCTCAGACTAAGCCCAGTCTTGGCCGCTACGAGATTCTAGAAGAACTGGGTCGTGGTGCCATGGGTATAGTTTATAAAGGGCGTGATCCAAAGCTAAACCGGGTGACGGCTATTAAAACTATCCGCTTTACCGATGACTTCGATGAAGAGCAGGCAGCTAAAATCAGAGAGCAATTTTATCGAGAGGCCGAGGTGGTGGCTAAACTTTCTCACCCCAATATTGTCACAATTTACGATGTGGGGGAAGATTTGGATCTCTCATATCTTGCCATGGAGTACCTGGAGGGAGAAAGTCTGGAAGCATTTGCCCGCAAAGATAATCTCATGCCAATTAGAAAGGGCATTGATGTGACAGCGCAGGTCTGTGATGCTCTTGCCTACGCTCACAATCACGGTATTGTGCATAGAGATATTAAGCCTGCCAATATTATGATTCTAAAAAATGGACTAGTGAAGGTCACCGATTTTGGCATTGCCCGCGCAACCGCCAGCTCCAAGACTCGCACCGGCGTGATCAAAGGCACACCGTATTATATGTCGCCCGAACAAATATCCGGAATGAAGGTAGACGGGCGTTCTGATATTTTTTCTCTAGGAATTGTTTTCTATCAGTTGCTGACCGGTGAGCTTCCTTTTGGTGGTGAAAACCTGGCCGCCATCATGTATCAAATTACCACAGTGGAGCCAGAGCCCCCCACGACCCATAACCCCAAGATCTACAAGGCGGCTGTGGCTATCCTTAACCGAGCCCTGGAGAAGAGTCTGGAATCGCGCTACCAGAATGCCAAGCAAATGGGCGATCATTTGCGCCTTCTGGCCCAGAAGCTGGACGAGCTCAAAGGGAAAGCAAAAGCGTCGGAAGGTTAGTAGCTAGTTGCAGCAAAGCGCATAGCGCTGAGCGCATAGCGATTGGTAAACAGTGAAGGGTGAACGGTAAACCGATTATGCCCTAGCCCGGATATTTTATAAATTGCTGTCGCGAGACCGCGAAGATGGACGTGCCACCGGGAAACCGCAGGGTGTTGGTTTCCGTACCTGAACGGTACGTCGCAGGTGCCGACACCCGAGGACTCCAGGAAGGACGGCCATCTCCGTGGTCGCAGCAAGTTATTCATGAAATATCCGGGCTAGTTCTGTGCTGTGCACCATTTACGGTGTACTCTTTTTTTTTGCCCTATGCGCTATGCTCTATGCCCTATGCGGATCTAACACACCGTGACCTGGAATCCCTCCTTCCCAACTTCATTACTCGCTACCGTTTCCAGAGAGGTGAGGTTCAATTCTGCAAGCCACTTCTTGAGGTTATCATTTCGATGCCCCCGGATATCAGCCAACTGCTGCGGTGCAGCATGGATGCGCAACCGCTGGGACTGCAGACTGGACTTCTTCAGGGCTGGTGAAATTCGGTCATTCCAGATGGAAGAAAGCACCAATTGTCCAAAGGCGGGATGATAAGGTCCGGCAACAATGCGTCCAGGTTGCTCCAGGGTAACGGTCGGTTGTAGACCCATCCTGATAACGGGGATTCCAGCAGTGGCAAAACGTTTTTTGGCCTCCTTGCACCAGGCCACCGCCTGCGTTAAAGACAGCGGCCTGTAACGACCCTTGCGGTAGAGGTGCTCCAATGGAGTGGAGGATAACACCACGGTCGGGTAAAGGCGAACAAAGCTGGGACTGTAAGCAATAGTCTTGTCAACGGTTCGGAGAAAAGTCTCTCGACTATCTCCGGGTAGACCTGGCATCAATTGAAGACCCATCTCAAAGCCGTATTGTTGCACCTTCAGAGCTGCTTCACGTACTTCTCTGCTGGAATGTCCCCTCGCTGCAGCTTTGAGTACACTATCGCAAAGACTCTGGGCCCCAAGCTCAATGGTTCTTACTCCCATACCTTGCAAGAAACGTAAGTTGCTTGCCTCAATGGCATCAGGCCGAGTGGACAGCCGGAGGGAATGTACCAGACCCTGTTTGAGAAATTCCTGAACAGGCTCGAGAAAGAGACGCTGGCGGGCTTCGGGTAAGAGTGTAAAAGAGCCACCATAATAAGCTACTTGGACGGGATAACGGCCACAGTTGTCCAGGTAGCTCCCCACATGTTCGCGAATTGAATTCGGGCTCCAAAAAGCCTGAGATGCGCCACTGATTGTCGACTGGTCGCAATAGACACACCGGTGCCGACATCCTTCCTGGGGGATGAAGATGGGGATAATGAAAGGGCTTGTTTTCATGGTCCACGGCCTTCCACAGAGTGACCGCATATGTCAGAAATTCGAAATTCTAAATCCGAAGCACGAAACAAATTCGAAATTCGAATTTTCAAATGTTCAAAACTGCCAATTTTCGAAAGCTTGAAGTTTTTGTCATTTGAATTTTGGGACTTCGAATATTGTTTCGGATTTCGATATTCGGATTTCGGATTTTCTTATCTTTACCACTAGGTGTCTGGTCTACTTATTACTGTTCTTGTCTTCTCCCTCTAGCATCCTAAGGGCCCTCCCAGCGGCCTTTTGCTGAGCAGACTTCTTGGTAGGACCAGAGCCCAAGGCAAGAAGTTGATCCTTCAACCAGACGCTCACTCGGAACCTTTTATCATGATCCGGGCCTTCTTCAGCCTCCAAACGATAGTGGGGTACTGTTCTTTCACGGCTCTGAAGTACTTCCTGCAGCCGCGTCTTATAGTCTTTCCCCAGAGCGTTTGGCAGATCCTCCTCTTCAGAGAAGAAGCGAGCAAAATGAGATTCAACCATACTCATAAGAATGGCCAGCCCTCCATCGAGATACACGGAGGCCAGCATGGCTTCATATGTATTGGCTAGGAGGGAAGGCTTGTGGCGGCCGCCGCTGAGTTCCTCACCTTTGCCCAGATGTAAGGCCGCTCCCAGATTAAGTTCCTCTGCAACTACAGCCAGTTGTTTCTCGTTGACGATGCCGGCCCGGAGTCGAGAAAGTTTACCTTCATCGTAATGCGGAAAGCGTTCAATCAACATATGACTGATAGCTAAGTCCAAAGCGGCATCGCCCAAAAATTCCAAGCGCTCATTGTCCGTCAGGCGCAGATGCGGATTTTCGTTTACGTAGGATCGATGCAAGAGGGCATTACGAAGCAAATGGGGATCGCGAAAGGTATAGCCTATGCGACTTTCCAGCTCTCCAAGCAGTATTTCACTATCGTTTTGTCTCATTCTCTGATCCGAACCTTCGAGTAAATGAGTGTGTATGTATCGTGAACTGCAATTTTGCTTAATGAACCATTCAAAGTCAAGGACAATGGCGCAAAGCGCAGAGAGCAGAGCGTTTTGAGTGATAGATAGGAGCAACGTCCTCGTTGCGATAAGAGAGATTACGACTACGTGTCTTGTCGCAAGCAGAGCTCGCTCCTACAGGACTATTTCTTCCTTTTACGCTCTGCGCTCTGCGCTTTGCGCTTTGCGACTGAATCATTGACAAGCCGACGTCCATGCGGTATAAGACTTACCTCATTTTATGCCACAACTGCCAGGAAACTGGCAGTTTGTCTTTTTAGTGAAGGGGCGATACGCGTATGGCTGAAAAATCTGGTCGCCAAATACTCAACGGTGAGGGGATAGATGAAGCGCTGGACCAGATGGCTGCTTCCATCTATGAAATGGTGGATGATAAGGATAATCTGGTTCTGGTTGGCATCCGAACGGGTGGAGTCTATTTAGCCAATCGGATCTATGAAAAGATCCAGGCAAAGACGGGCCAAGATGTTGCCGTTGGTATATTGGACATAGGTCTTTACAGAGACGACTGGACGAAGTTGAGCACAAATCCCATCGTCCGGTCTACTGAACTGCCAGTTCCTATTGATGAGCGGGTTGTGGTTCTGGTGGATGACGTCTTTTTTACCGGGCGGACGGTGCGTGCTGCCATGGATGCTTTAATTGATTTTGGCCGTCCCAAACGAATCGAATTGGCTGTTTTAGTTGACAGGGGCCATCGTGAATTTCCCGTTTGTGCCAACTATGTGGGAATTACCGTGTCCACCACCCTAGACGAGGTGGTAAACGTATATATGAAGGAGGAAGGAGAAGAAGACCGAGTCGTAGTTGAGAAGAAGTAGCATTTTGTCATTTCTCATTTCACATCTCACATTTGTAATTTTCCATTTTTCTTTTCTCATTAGTTTCCATCCGGAAACAAGTTCATGTCATTCTGAGCGAAGCGAAAAATCTCTGCAGACCCGCTAACTATGAGATTCTTCGTCGTCCCGCCCTAGCGGGACTCCTCAGAATGACATCCAAGAACACGGTTTCCGGAAGGAGAAACTCATTAAAGGCTTCTCAATATTTTTTGTCATATTTCCAAAAACAAAACGCTCCTGGGAGTGATTCCCAGGAGCGTTTTCTCATTGAAGCCAAATCAGACTCTAGGACTTGGCGGCAAGCTGAACGGTCTCGTTATCAGTAGTGAGAAGAACCGAGCCTTCGCCCTCTGCCAGGAAGCTGGCGTAGTTCAGGCTCAAATCCAGGTCTTTGCTCATTTGCTTTACTTCATTTGACAGTTGCGGTTGGGTAAGCAGGACAATCATTTCGAAGACTTTCGAGGTTTCACTGCCATTACTCGATATTGTTAGCTCTAAATTCTGATTCTCCACAGCTTCAACACTGCTGACTGTAGCATCACTGATCTCTATTCGTTCTAATCCTTTGAGGGCAGAATCTTGTTCCCGGCGAAAATCCTCCACGTTACTGGCAAATACTTCTATTTCCGCCTCGGCCAGTTTGCCCCGTACCAAAATTGCCTCGTTGATTCCCAAGCACAGTGCTGAGGTGTGCATCGGAGGGGAGGCCGATTCATAGCTCTGAACAAAGGCAATGCTCGAGGGAATCTCGCCATCATATGGACGGATGACCAGCCCCTTGCTGGGACCGGTCTCGCTCAACATTCTTGCTAGCTGCAAGTCGGTGATGACGTTTAGATGCTTCCCCAATCCAAAGCTAGAATCAATGCGATCATGGGGCCGTTCCACCCCTGAGGAGATGATAACAGCGTCGGCCTCAACATCGTGGTACTCATCTTCCATTTCAAAGATGATGGCCTCAGGTTTGCATTCGGCCCAGCACAAGGCACAGCCCAAGCACCGCCTGCAGCTCAAACAACGTTTGGCCTCCCGCAACGCCCGTTCCTCATCGAAGCCCAGTTCTACCTCGTCATAGTTTTCCCTACGCTCGTCAACCTCAATCTCAATCTGGTGTTCACGCTCAGCGGGGATGTCCTGGAATTCAACGATGTAACGTCCCTTGTGTTCGTACATCTTTGCACCTTTCTTAAGACTCAAATAAAAGTTCACTCTGGATGTGAGATATGAGATATGGGATGTGAGATATCAGTAAGATTTAAGACTGTCTATCGCACATCGCACATCACACATCTCACATCGCAAAAATCTATGCTGCTTCTCTCCTCTTTGCTTCAATATAGCGCACGATACCTGCGGCCGCTTTACGACCATTGGCACAGGCGCGAATGGCAATGTCCGGGCCTGTTTCCACATCACCCGCAGAGAAGATTCCGGGGACATTGCTCTGGAAAGTTTCTTGGTCTACGGCAAAGGTATTCCAGCGGGTAATTTCAAGCTCGCTGCCATCCGGCACAAATTTAATATCGGGCCGCTGACCAATAGCAGCGATCAGATTCTCCGCCTCGATGACAAACTCCGATCCCTCTATGGGCACGGGTCTACGCCTGCCGCTGGCGTCAGGTTCACCCAGCTCCATCTTCAAACACTTCAAACCGGTCATCCGGCCCTTGTCCCCGACGACTTCCACCGGGGCCACCAAGAATTGAAATTGGATGCCCTCGTCTTCGGCGGCATCAATTTCCCAGGGGCTCGCCGGCATTTCTTTTCGGGTGCGTCGGTAGACGACATGAACTTCTTCGAATCCTTCCCGCCAACTCACCCTGGCGGCGTCCATGGCCACGTTGCCGCCCCCTATGATGATGACCCGTCCTTCCATGTCTACCTTCTTGCCCATGTTGACATCGCGGAGGAATCTGACACCATCTACGACTCCCTCCATGTCCTCGCCGGGTATACGCAGGGTCATCCCTGTCCAGGCGCCCACTCCAATAAATACCGCACCGTAGTCCCTCTCAAGCTCTTCAAATGAGACATCCTTGCCAATGCGAGTATCGCAACGTAGTTCCACCCCGTGGGCCAGAATCCAGTTAATCTCATGCATAAGCGTTTTGGTGGGCAGACGGTATTCGGGAATCCCGTAACGAAACATGCCGCCCGGCTCCGGCATGGCTTCAAAGACTACAGAATGGTAGCCTGCTTTGGCCAAGAAATAAGCGCAGGAAAGCCCTGCCGGCCCAGCCCCTATAATGGCTACCTTTTCAGGCTGGAATTGGTCAGGAACCTCAACCGGGGGTTCTACCTTGTTGTGCATTTCGAAATCGGCCACATAACGCTTCAAAGCACAGATGGCGATGGGCTCGTCAACATAACCACGGTTGCAGGCGTCCTCACAGGGGTGGGGGCAAACCCGGCCGATTGAGAGCGCAAAGGGTAAGCGCTCACGGATTACCGCCAGGGATTCGGCATATTTGCCATCGGCAATAAGTCCGGCGTAAGAGCGAATGTTCAGGTTTGCCGGACAGGTGGCCTGGCAAATGGGCATATCTTCTTTGTAGAGGTTGTAGTCACCCGTCTTGGCGGTCTCAGGATTGAAATAGTCTATGGCGGTGCGAAAGCCTATGCCTTCGTTAAAATCATCATACATGTGAATGGGGCAGACCCGAATGCATTCCTTGCAGTCGTTGCATTTCTCCATATCCACCCTGGGGGTGGACTGCTTGATCCGGAAACGGTACTGACCATCTGCAGATTCGGTCCTGATCACTTTCGCATTGGTGATCACCTGAATATTAGGGTGATTTCTCAACGCCTCCACGTCTGGCTTTATGTATGGGGAGTCAGCATCGATGATTTTGGTCTGCGGCAAACATTCACCTCCCAAACTAGGGGAAGGTTCCACCAGCGTTACCTGCATGCCGGCCTCGGCCTGCTGCAAGGCTGCAGCCACCCCAGCAGGGTCACCCCCGAATACAATCACGCGTTTTCCTGTCACCGTTCAATCCTCCAAAAAAGGAAATCAACTGATACTCAGAAGTCTTAAACTCAAATCAAGGATGTGGGATGTGAGATATGTGATGTGGGATTCAACATCTTTCGAGGTACCTGGCATCTCACATCCCATATCTCACATCTACATCTACAAGCTTCTGCTGATGTTACATCCCTTCTTACTACGCGGCCTCTACCGCGACTTCTGCTACCTTGTAGCGCGGTGAACTGCCTTCCACACCATCCAGGTCCACCAGCCCCC
>JBFFBS010000170.1:0-7955 GCA_041560295.1 Syntrophobacteria bacterium
ATTCGTGACGAACGCGACCGCTTGCGCGATATTTTCGAAAACCTCATGGATGGAGTGTTTATAACCAACCGTGACTTTCGCATCGAGTTCATGAACCAGGACCTTCTCTACCAGTTTGGTGACGGAATCGGTAAGAGATGTTGCGAATTCTTCGGCCTTTCTTCAACCAATTGTCTACAGTGCCATGAAGGAATGAGTGCTTTTGGCCCACCCCAACGGCTGGAATGGACCTCGCTCGCCACCGGCAGCACTTACGACATGTTGGTTTCACCACTTGCCAATCCAGACGGTAGCAACTCCAGAATACATATTCTACGCGACGTTACTGAGCAAAAGAAACTGGAAGCGCGAATACTGGAGTACTCTCAGCATCTTGAGGAAAAGGTGGCAAAACAGGCGGACCGGCTCAGACGCCAGGAGCGTCTTGCTCTTCTGGGTGAGATCGCCTCTGGTCTGGCCCACGAGATTCGCACTCCCCTTGGGGCCTTGTTAACCGGTGTCAAACTGCTTGAAAAGGGGGGGCAGAGAGAATCTGAACGGGACCTGGTGCTTTCACTCCTCAGGAAGGAGACGCTTCGCCTCAAGGAAAAGCTCTCCGAGTTTCTCGCTTACGCCCGGCCAAGCAAGCCAAATCTCACCTCCGGCCTGGTGGCCGAACTCCTGCAAGAAACAGTGGCCCAACTCCAACAAGACTCCGAACTCACAAAGGAGATGAAGATTACCTACGAACCGGTAGCCAAGGAGGAACCTTGTTATTTTGACCGAGCAAAAATGAAAGAAGTCATTTTAAATATCGGTATAAATAGCTTACAGGCAGTTGACGGCAAAGGTACGCTGCGGCTGACTAGTTTCCAATCTCACGGCCGACAATGGATCCAGGTAACGGATAACGGGCCCGGTATCACCGCCGAGAACCTTGACCACATTTTCAAACCTTTCTTCACCAGCAAACGAGAAGGGACCGGTCTGGGATTGGCAATTGCCCTGGGGATCGTGGAGGAACACGGGGGAGAGATTAGAGTCTCCAGCGTACCGGACCGGGAAACCACGTTCACCGTTTCCTGGCCGATGGCAGGCAAGCCTGAGGAAAAAGAAAAATAATTTCGAATTGCGGATTGGGGAAATGCAGATGTGAGATGTGAGATGTGGGATTGCGGACTTTGCCTTGCGCCTTGTGCCCTGAGCCTTACGCCTTTTGGCTGCTGACACCTGACACCCTGATTTTTGGTGCCTAGTCCTTAGTTCCTAGTTCCTAGTTGCCTTCTTCCTTCTGCCCTCTGTCATCTGCCCTCTGTCATCTTTCTCCCCGTCCCCGTGCCGTCCCGCTGTGCCTACTGCCTAGTGTTTAGTGCCTAGTTGTTCTCTGCCCGCTGCTAGCTGTCTGCTGCCTGCTATCCTCTTTCTTCGGTTACAGCCACCTCCACCTGTAACTCAGTGCCTTGACCCGACTCCGAGTTTATCTGCAGCCTGCCGCCGATGGCCTTGGCTCTCTCCTCCATGATAAAAAGTCCCATTCCACGCTGCTCAATGTCACGTTGACTGACATCTTTCAAGCTAAAGCCAGTGCCGTTATCCTTGACCATCACTCCCAAGCGACCGTCGTCCACCGCCATCTCAAACAGAACTGAGCTGCACTTCGAGTGTTTAACTATATTGGTAAGAGCCTCCTGAACAATCCTATAAAGATTCACCTCCACACTCTCGTCAATGTGCAATTCGTTTATTTGAATAGAGGAGTGTACCTCAATCCCTGTTGCCCCTTGGAAACGGTCGATGAGATTGTGAACGCCTGCAACTAACCCCAACTCCTGAACCAGGCGAGGGTGAAGACCACTGGATATGTCTCGTAATTTGTCGCCTGTCTCACGGATGACGTTCCTCATGTTATCGATTAAACCACTGATGCTCTTGCGACTGGTCGCATCAAGTATCTCAACGATGGTGGCAAGATTGAAATCGAGAATGCCTATATTCTGACCAATGGTATCATGCAGGACCCTGGAGATCTTGCTCCTTTCACTTTCCTGAAGGTTCAGCAGCTTGGACCGCATGCTCTCCAAAGCATCTTCCATCCGCCTCCGCTCAGTAACGTCTCGTAGGATGGCCAGAGTGACAGGGGTATCCGGCAACTGGATAACCGCTGGCACATTTTCCACGGTCCGAATGTCACCGTCCGGGCGAATCAGCTCGAATTCGTAACGGCTCGGCGATGGCTCTTCGCGCTTTCTTTGCGACCAGTATTCTTCCATCAAATCATAGGTATCGACGTCCATAAAAACTGAGTAGTGTGCCTTTAGGAGTTCCTCTCGTGACACCCCGGTGAGCTCACACATTGCTTCATTAACCATGAGGTAGTGACCGCCCTCACCAATTACGCAGATGGCGTCGCGGGATTTTTCGAAGATTGTGCGGAACCTCTCTTCACTTTCTCGAAGGGCCTCTTCAATCTGGGTCCGTTCCTGTATTTCCTGGTGAAGACTCTTGTTTGTCCTGACTAATTCAGCAGTGCGCTTCTCTACCTGCTGTTCTAGTTCTTCGTGGGTAGCCTGAAGCGCCTCCTCGGCCTGCTTGCGCTCAGAGATGTCCATAATCATACCAGCTATGACATCCTGATCGAGAACCGCACTCAAAAGAACATTTCTTGTCTTGCCCTTTTGGGTAATTAGATCAAATTCAAAACTGTCAACTCTACCCGACTTTTTCAAAATTCCAAGCAAACGATCCCTATCCTCGAAGTCTTTGTAATTAACAAGAACACTCTTTGACATCATCTCTTCAGTCGCGTCAAATTCCAGCATTTTTATCATAGCTTCATTTACGTAAAGTATTTTGCCTTCTAAATTAGTCCTGTATATTCCCACGAGGGAGTTGTCCACAAGATCGCGGAATTTCCGCTCACTTTCCTTCAGTGCATCCTCTGCCTTTTTGCGCTCAGCTTCCGCCGCCTCTAACTCGACAACGCGTTGGTGAAGCTCTGTCAACTCTTCTAGGAGTTGATCTTTCGTTTTATCTGTGTGGCTCATTTTGCTAAGCTCCTCTAAACCTATAAGCCCTCTCTGAAAATGCTACAGCGAGCGCATTCCCCGTAGCGACACGACTTGAGCTCGTCGACAAGTCTTGCTGCGGGGTTAGCGAGCGAACTACAATAAAATGGAATCACTTCCTTACATTTCGAATCCGCCTGCGGCGGACTGTCCCGCTTTAGTCCCGCTAAAGCGGGACAGGGAGCTTCAATTAAAGATTTTTCTTAAAATCTAAACCTAGGAACTACAAAGCAAAAGCTAAAATCTACAATCTGACATCCATTGAACTCTGGCACACAATCTTTGGAACTGTCAAGCTCTGGAGACTCGATTTGCATGTACATCTTTTCGAAATAAAAAAACCCGGCAGGACTACGTCTGGCGGGTTTTCATTGTTGAAGCCGACCTATATGAATTATTGTCCCAAGCAAAACGGGCGGGGACCCGCCTGCCACGCAAGGCACGAGCGGGCAGGTAAACCCCGCCCCTACAATTCCTTTCTTCTATATTATTTATGTCCTTAGCGGACTTGGCGGCTCAAGACTCTACTTCTATCAGCAATTGCTCTCGAGCAATACGTTTACCGGTTTCGGTCTGGATCTTACTGTCAACCAACCTCTCGAGTGCTGCCTCCTCAAGAAGGGCCTTTTTGTCCAAAAGATCAACAAGCATCAGTGAATCCGAGACAATCTTAGAGTCGAGATCTTCAGAACTTGTTCCATTAATCCTATTTTCAATGATCTGGCATACCTGATCGGTAACCTCTTTTTCAGTCCCTATATCGGCAAGAACCTTTCTGGTAATGGCGCTGGGGCTATCCCCCTGGAATGAAGAAGTTTCTTGCTGTCCGTGTGGCTGAGAATTCAACACCAAGTTCCCCAGAATTGTAGCCGCGAATACCACTTTCGGTTGGCCACCCTCTGCATCAAGGATCTCCTCTGCCAGTTCCGCTATTTTCTGGCTGCGCTCAAGACTAGCATCCTCCGGTTTCAGTGCGATCTTGGCAGTAACCAGAAGCCGATCACGGTAGAGAGCCTTGAGGTTTTCCCCCTCGAACATCTCCGGCATGCACTGCTCAGCGTACTTGCAATATTCCAAACAACCCAGGTCGCGCTTTGGGTTCAGAAAGCGGTGTCCGCACTCGCAGGTGCGTTTGCTATCGTCTTTCCAGAATTCCACCGGCCGGTCACAACTAGGACATCTTACATCATAGATATCGTCTGGCTTCCAGAACATGGTGTTCTGACCAGGGCAGGTGATGTCGTCTTTTTGCATTGGTCTACCTCCTCCAAGTGTCGCCCCAAGTCTATCTGAGTACAGAGGAGATTGCTTTGACTTATGTCAATATCCAAAAAAAAACAGTGTGCTCGAACATTGGAGTGCTCGGGTGACTAAGAATTGCAGACAACAAATCTCAGGGTTTCAGGTGTTCCGCCGGAGGCGGATCAGGTGTCAGGGGGCGTAAGGCACAAGGCCCAGGGCACAAGGCAAAATCCGGAATCCCACATCTCACATCCCACATCTGCAATTCCGCAATCCGCATTTCGCAATCCGAAATCATCTCCCTGCTGCCAGCTGAAAGCCCTGAGCGAAGTCGAAGGGCTGCTAGCTGACTCACTGCGCCTCACTCAGTATCTCTTCCGGAAGCTCACATACCGCCTCACCCGACTTCTTCATCTCCACAAAATAGGCCGCAACCAGCGCGGCAGTGCAGCCGTCGGCAGCTGCTACCACAATCTGCTTGGCATATTTTTCTCTCAGATCACCGATCACGTATATACCTGGCATATTCGTCTCACACTTCTCGTTGGTGACCACATAGCCATCAGCATTCATTTTTATGCCGGCAGGTACCAGCTGGTTATTGGGAATGAAGCCCACAAAAATAAAAACACCATCGGTGGCCAATTCCCGCTGTTCGCCGGTTTGGGTATCCTGTAAATCGACTGCATTAACGCCTTCGTCATTGGCTTTGATTTCGGTGGCAATCGAATTCCACAGAATCTCAATCTTACACTCATCTTTGACCCGCTGCTGGAGGATCATGCTGGCCCTCAGTGCATCCCGCCTGTGGACCAGATAGACGTGCTTGGCTAGTTTGGCTAGGTAGAGAGCTTCTTCGGCTGCTGTATCGCCTCCTCCCACCACCACTACTATTTTATCCCTGAAAAAGAAGCCGTCGCAAACCCCACAATAAGAGACTCCCTTTCCATAGTATTCATTCTCGCCAGGAATATCGAGTTTGCGGGGACTGCCACCGGTCGCCAGAATAACCGTGTGCGTCTTAAGGGTGTCGCCATTGGCCAGCCGAACGGTGTGAAAATCCAGCCCCGGCTCCACTGCCACAACCTCTTCCTGGACGATCTCCATACCGTATGATTGAGCATGCTGGAGGAATTTCTGGGACAGTTCGTAACCGGTTATATGCTCAAAACCGGGATAATTCTCCACACCGTCAGATATAGCCACCTGACCACCAGGAGAGCCCTTTTCGATGAGAATCGTCTTCAAGGCCGCTCTCATGGCATATATTCCGGCACTAAGTCCGCCAGGGCCCCCTCCAACGATTACGACATCATATAAATCAGCCTCCGACATTAACAGCCTCCCTTCCACCGTAGTCACAGCCGACTAGAGAGTAGCAATACTTAAGGACATCAACATTAATTAGCCATGAATTTTTCATTTTATCTGACTTTGTTTGATAAGTCTAATTCACGCCGACCATTGAGCGGTAAGCACTATAGTAATTCGGATTGCGGATTGCGGATTTAAGAGGAAGGAGTCAGGAGACAGGAGTCAGGAGTCAGCAAAAAAGAGGTATTCCGTTTTTCATTTTTTATTCTGGATTCTAAATTCTGGCTCCTGAATTCTTCTTTACGATGGTGCCTAGTGTCTAGTTCCTAGTGCCTACTTGGTTCGAAGCGGTTTGGCCGGCACAGCCATCAACGTTACCAGGGCCTTGGCTACCAGTTTTTCTTCTCCACTACGTTGACTGAAGACTTCAGAGTCAGCCACCAGAATGTTCTTGCCCTCCTTGACCACCCGGGCACGACAGACGAGCCCATCGCCCGTGGCTGGTCGGAGGAAATTGATCTTGAATTCCAAGGTGAGGATCCGATAATCCTCTGTAACAACTGAAAAGGCCGCATAACCGGCAGTATGGTCCGCCATAGTAGCCATGACACCGGCATGAGCAAAATCATCCTGCTGGCTGTGAGCCCCAGTGAGCTCTAATCGTGACTCTGCCCGCCCATGCTCCAATGAAACCAGGTTGATACCACAGGTCTTGATGAAGCCTTGATAAAACTCTTCTTTCAAGCTTGAAATTCGTTCCTGACTGATGATTTTGCCCATAGGTATGCCTCTTCTCTCTCATCACATCTGCAATTGGTCAATGGGTAATTCCGACCTAGCTTCAATAGATGTGGGATGTGAGATATGAGATGTGAGATGGAACACACTTCTCTGCTACTGGCGTAGCAACTGGCGTGCAATAATCAACCTCTGGATTTCACTCGTGCCTTCATAGATGGTGCAAACTCGGGCATCTCGGGCCATTCGCTCCAGGGGGTGTTCACGAGAATAGCCGTAACCTCCAAGAATTTGCATGGCGTCATAGCAGGCCCGATTTGCTGACTCGGAGGCGTAAAGCTTGGCCATTGAAGCTGTTTTTGTAAAGTCTTTACCCTGGTCCTTTAGATGGGCGGCTTGGAGCAGCAATAGTCGTGCTGCCTCGAGTTCAGTGTAGCGATCGGCCAGTTTCCATTGAATCGCCTGGAATTCGGCAATGGGTCTACCAAACTGTACTCGCTCTTTGGCATATTCTTTCGCATAATCCATTGCGGCCAAACCGATGCCCAACGCCATAGAACCAATGCCGATCCGTCCTCCGGCCAACTCTGAAACAGCAATTCGATAGCCGTTGCTAACGTCGCCCAGCAGGTTCTCCCGGGGAACTCGACAATCTTCCATAATGAGTTCATTGGCGGCAGAGCCGACCTGTCCCATCTTTTCTTCATCTTTGCCCACCACAAAGCCCGCAAACTCCGGTTCCACCAGAAAAGCACCTATTCCCTCGCCCCTGGGTGCGTCTTTGTCAACAACAGCCCAGATAATGAAGACTCCCGCATAAGCACCGCTGGTAATGAATATTTTCCGTCCATTGAGAATCCAATGATCTCCCCGAAGAACAGCAGTGGTGCAAACAGCCGAGGCATCGGACCCGGCCTCAGGCTCAGTGAGTCCGAAGCCAGCAGCAGGGTATTCACCGCTGCAAATTCTGCTGAGGTACTTTTTCCTCTGTGCCTCGGTGCCCATGGACTCAATTGCCTCAGCCACCATGTTGGTTACCGAAGTGGTCACTGCGGTTGCAGCACAACCCCGGCCTAGTTCCGTCAAGACTAAACTCAGAGCCACCGAGTTGCTATCGGTACCTCCATATTCAGAGCGAATATTTACCCCCATAAAACCGAGCTCGGCCAGTTTCTTCAAATGTGCGAGCAGGATATCTCGATTCTTGGTGCGATCCAGCTCTGCTGCGGCAGGCTCAAGCTCTTGTTTGGCAAACCGCGCCGCCGCCAGTTGAATCAATTTTTCTTCTTCAGTCAGCTCAAAAAGCATCAGTTTCCTCTAAGTTCGTGACCATGTGGTTAACCACAGAGGCACATATCTGATGTAAATTCGAAATCCGAAATCCGAAGCACGAAACAAATACAAAATCCGAATTCTCAAATGTTCAAAACGTGACTGGCCAAAAAGAGTTGTGTGGTGTTTTGGTCATTTGGATTTTGGTAATTCGAATTTGTTTCGGATTTAGATATTCGGATTTCGAATTTGATTCTTTAGATAATTCGGATTTCGGATTTAATCTGAATACCAAGACAATTCCACAGCAGTTATTGAAGCGCTTTTGTCGGGAATTTCTCCTTC
>JBFFBS010000171.1:0-7881 GCA_041560295.1 Syntrophobacteria bacterium
GGATTTTTTACTAGATTTATGGATACGGCAGCTTACAGCTGTTAGCGACCAAGATGAGAAATGTCTTCTGAATTGACGGAGGCGTCTTTTTCGAAGGGACCGTTTCTCAAATCTGAAACGTTCAGCAGGGAGACCTTGGAAGAATCGGATGTTATCAGATCTTCTCGCTTATCTGAGAAGCTCACCAGAACCATCCCGGAGAATTTCTTTGCCCGGTAGACCTCGACCCGGTAAATCCGGCCCTTCCTATCTACCGAGAATCGCTTCTTGATGTCCTTTTTGTGGATGGCTACTCCAGACTCGTTGCGAGTACCTGGTTTCTTGAAGCCGATAACGTTGACCCGATAGCCTTTTTCCGGCACGACGCGAAAGGACTGGGCAACTTCCACCATGTTGCCGAACTCCACCTTTCTCTCGTCGCCGTCGACCTCTATGGTGATGGCGTCGATACTGGAGTCGTATTCAAAGTACTGGGGGTAAAGGCGGGTGACCCTGCGGTTGCCGTGAAACACCCTGTAGCTCTCGCCCGATTCCACCACGGCGACAAGAGGGCTGCTGGGGCTAAAGACAATCTCCGAAGCTTTTTTCAGAGGGATGTAGGATAGTCGTTTTCTGGCATTGGTCACGTCTAGAAAAATCTTGTTGTCGTAGAATGCCAGTTTAGCACCACTAGCAATGGCGTCATTTACGCCGCGGGCGGAAAGGTCGAAAGCCCGTTCATACTCAATCCCCAGGAGATCCATGTATGCTTCCAGTACCTGGAGGTGGTAGTAGGCTCGCATGTGGGTCGGGAAAGTCTTACTCACCTCCACACCAAAAGCAGGTTTGCGGTTGCGGATGGCGTAATAGGTGAGCGTTCTTTCCATCTCAGTGTCACCCTCCCCGGTCCTGGTGTTCTTTACATGGTAGACGTGCTCTTCTGAAAAGAGGTAGTGGTTGACTTCCGTCACAACCCGGTCTGCAATCTCACCCAGATTACCGAAACGGTTGACGGGAATTTGCCTCTGGTCGATGATTATACTTTGCCCCCAGCGATAGGGGCTATGTGTCCGGTCTACGTAGGTTGGGCGGTAGAATCCACTGCCATCATGGAGGTTGAGGACCAGGTCCACCTGGTCGTCAAGCAATATCGCCTTGATTCTGGAGATGGTGTCGAACTCCGGGTCGCTGTTACCAATGGTGGCAAACTTCCGATTGAGGTCCCCGTGCACCCCCCGGCTACGTTTGATGATGCTGATGAAATTCAAGTTGGGTACCACCCAGACGCTGCCCTTCTTGATCCTGTAATGGGTAACAAGAAGTGAGGCGGCATTGAAACCTCCCGGTTCGTCACCCTGGATGCCGCCGATCACCAATAATGTATTACCCGGCCGGTCCGCTTCAAGCTTGTGAAGGCTGAAATCAATATGCTTATTAGCAGAGGCCGGTACGGCGAAAACAAAGACGCAACAGAAGAGTATGGTAACAAACCTTTTCATACTTTCGAACTCACCTTGATGTGCCAGGGCTCGAAACGTACCCCCAACATATTGTCCTCGACGTAGCGAATATTGATATATCCGAGGTCTTTGAGCCTTCTGTATACTCTGGTTGTGGTAAAGCGTTGGGTAAAGTTGTCGGCCCCCAGGCCCACCTGCCCCACGTCAAAATCGCCGATGCCGTGATAGGAATATCCTGGCGGGGCAAGGGAGCGGGAGGCCAGAGAGAGGTTTCCGTTGTTGCTATAAGCCTTGTTCAAGAAAAGCAGGAACTGTTTGATCACACTGCGAATCCCGGAGGTCAGGATAACCTCCCTACCCAGATCGCGTCGGACCTTCTTGTAGGTCTCCAGTGGTTGCCCTTTGTAGAGATAGTTGCCGGTGTAGGGAACCTTGACCACCTTGCGTCGTTGAATGCGGTCGGTGAGATTTTGCAGGGGCTTTTGACCGAAAAAGCCGTAGTGGGCTGCGTCAGAATAGAATATCATTTCCAGAAAGATGAGCTCCTCCCTGGTAAAGCGGCCGACCCTGGGATAATTGCGGGATATTTTTATGGCGTCGTCGAAGCTCAACAGGTAGAAATTACCATGGCCTACTGTTCGCTGTAGACGCTTGAAACGGGCCACACATGATTTCAGGAGACGAAATTGTGCTAGGTCAAGGCGGACATCCTCCTGGTGATGGGCGTCGAAATTCCGAATCTTGTGGAGATAGTCTTTGATGAAATGGTCATAATTCATTGGCTTGCTGGCAGGAGGAATTCTTGCAACCTGCGCCAGCACCTCGGGAGCAAAACCACCTACTATAACAACCCCTAGCGCAGCCCTCAAAAAGTCCCTTCTCTTCATAGTCATCCTAGTCGAACGGTGGTTTGGGGATGAGGCTTTTCTCAGCCTTGACTCTTTGGCACTGCCATCAGGCAGAAATTGGAAAGTTCGGTATTATACACCAATTGATCGGTTCCGGGTCAAGCATGAAAATGCAGGAGAGGGTAAAGAGTAAACGGTAAATGGTAAACGGTAAACAGTCGCAGAGCCAGCGCAGAGTCGGTTTACCGTTCACCGTTTACTGTTTACTTCACGCTTTGCGCTATGCTCTCTGCGATCTGACCGGCTCTGAGGACCACGTTTTCGATGTTGAACTAGATAAGATTGTTACGCTGCCACTTGGAGATGTTGCACCAGATGGGCATCGGTGTAGACCGCTAACCTCGCATCACATACTGCCTCGCTCGGAATGTCACTCGTATGATTGTTCTTGCATTGGAAGTGAAGTTCATGATCAAGGTTCGGAAGTTTGAAAATCAGTTCAAAATGCAAGCCTCTATTGACTGATTCCACCTCGATCCCCGAGTTTTCTGGGCAATTCACTGAAATGGTGTCCCCAGAGATATCTAGCACCATGGTTTGACAAGGCTTGTTATCCAAGACCTCCGTAATTGTTATCATGCATTTCTTCATGACCCCCCCTCCTTCCACTGTGCCCCTTTCAAGAAAATTATCAACCTTTGCTCTGTTATCAGGCAAGTGTCGTGCCACATCGGAGGCGACGGAATCCCGTTACATTCAACCATCTAATATTTCAAGTTATTTTCAAGCTTAAGATGAAATTTATAAGAAAAAAAACGTCCTCGCTCATTCGATGAATCGACAACTAAGTTGGCGGTATTTTTGGTGTCTTGTAGGAAAGGTGTTTAATTTGAAGGAGTTAAGCGGTGTAAAATAGGTTGGCAGACTGGTGTCAACTATCTTGGCACCATCTCAAGGTGTCAGGTGTCGGGTTTCAGGTGTCAGGATTAAGCGGTAAGTCTTTATCAAGCATCGAGTATCCAGTATCCGGCATCGAGCTTTTAAATTCGAAATCCGCAATTCGAAATTCGAAATTACCTCGCTATGCGCTATGCGATCGGGCTTAAATCCCCCCGGGTGAATTTTCATGATTCGTATACTGCGGGATGTCAGTAAGTTAGAAAAAAAATGAACTTGTGAAACTTATCCTCTTGACCGGAAAGCATGGGGTCGAATACACTGACAGTGACCCCAAGAAGTTTCACTGAAGATTCTTTCGGAACGTAAACTGTTAGGGGTGCCAAAGGGAAGTTAAACAACAACCCGGAGGCTGAGAGTCGCGAAAGCGACAACCCTTTGAACCTGACCTGGTCAATACCAGCGTAGGGAAACAGGAAGACGTAAAGAGAGGGTCGGAAAGTGATGACTACTTGGGGTCACTTATTTGCGCAGAGCGCTAAGCGCATGGCGCAGAGCGTTCATGTACCCATCACCCATACCCCATCAACCATTAGCGATCACCTACCAAGATCACCATCTCTTACGTACGACATTAATGATTCGGCCAAAAAATGCGGTGAATATTACCAGTGCAGTAAGAAACCCTATGGGTAGGACAATGAGTACACTCAATTTCAAAACGAATATGAGCAAAGGTATCAGGATGAACAGGATTATGCCGATCAAGACAAGGGCAAGGCATCCTGTGAGAAAGTCTCGGCTGAAGGTGCGTTCGGCGGGTCTTTGATCGTGCTCCATGGCCACTCTTCCCAGGTAGGTTAACGGTTCAAGGCGGAACCATACAACAATTCTGTTGTGAAAGCAAACTTGTGCGCTTTGCGCTGGTGAACGGTAAGCACTTCGCGCCATGCTTTTTCGCTCTGCGCTCTGCGCTTTGCGCTAAGCGTCAATCAATCTACAATCCACAATCTCCAATACTTCCCTTGGCATGTGATATGCAAACAATCTAAGGTTCATGCTAGGTCTAATGGAAGGATTACAATGAACTGTCCTACCTGCGAGGCAAGTGAACTGCGACCCGTTCTGACCAAACAGGGAGTGGAGGTGGACTACTGCGACAGCTGCGGCGGCATTTGGTTGGATAAAGGGGAGATTTTTCATTTTACCAAACGACGGAAACAGCTGGCAAACGCTCTCAAGACCGCTGTACAACAAGCCCGACCCACTTCCCGCCAATGCCCCAAAACCGGCGAATCCCTACAGGAACTTCCCCTGCTCGATGGCACGTTGGTCATCGACTACTGCCCGGCTAACGGGGGAATGTGGTTCGACAAAGGCGAGCTTAAAAAAATGCTCACCGTGGACCCGAAGAAACTTGCCATTAAGATAGAGCCGGTGATAGAGGAGGCTTTTGAAAGGGGCTTTGACCCCGATGAATCGATCCAGCCAAGAGAACCGGTCTCCCTTACTTCCCTGCCGAATCTAGGGCTTCGCGCCACCATGACGATTATTTCACTCTATGGACTCCTTACCCTGGTTCTCATCCTTTGCGTCGAACTTGCCAAGCTCCCTCCTTCCTGGGCCCTGATAATAGGGGTGTCTATTGCTGTTCTCCAGTTCCTCCTGGGCCCGTGGTTGATGGACCTCTCATTGAACTGGTTTTACAAAATGGATTGGGTACCTCTCTATCAACTCTCACCACATCTGGAGAGATTTATACGTGCGACCTGCAGCACAAAAGGTATGAAAACCCCCAGATTTGGGATTATCGACGACGGTGGACCCAACGCTTTTACCTACGGTCATACCCCCAACAATGCCCGCATAGTGATCACCAGGGGGCTCCTTGATCTTCTCGATGAATCGGAGGTGGAAGGCGTTGTTGCCCACGAAATCGGCCATGCTAAAAATTGGGACATGTTCCTCATGACTGTGGTGCAGCTGGTGCCCCTTATCCTCTATTATGTATATCGCACACTCATTCAGATTAAGTCTGGATCGAGCAGCAATAACAAGGGTTCAGGATACGTAGCCCTCGTAGCTATAGTCAGCTACGTTCTTTACATCGTTTGTGAATATATAGTCCTCTGGTTTTCTCGAACTCGCGAGTATTATGCCGATAGATTTGCCGGGGAGGTAACAAAGTCACCGAACAGCCTAGCCTCGGCACTGGTCAAGATCGCTTACGGCCTGGCTGGTCAGGAAGGTGGAAAAGAGGAAAAACAATCACAGCGTTCATCTAAGCTAGACGCGGTGGGCGCCATGGGCATATTCGACTCAAGCATGGCACGCTCTTTCGCTCTCTCGGCATATGCTGCGGACAGGTCTTCAACCAAGGTAACAGACCTGGGCCGACGATCGAACATTTTGGGAGCCATGAAGTGGGATTTATGGAACCCTTGGGCAAAATACTTTGAAATTCATTCCACCCACCCACTGGTGGCAAACAGAATGAATCAGCTTGGCAACCAGGCCCAGGCGATGGGACAGGAACCTTTCATCCGCTTCTCTCTTCGCAAGCCTGAAAGCTACTGGGACGAGTTTTTCGTGGACATCATGATTATGTTCTTGCCGTTCGTGGCCGGTGCAGGGCTGATAGGGGCTTCATTTTTTGCTCACATTGATTGGCTGTACGGGGTTGCCTTTGCGGTGACAGGCTTTTTGATGCTCTTCAAACTTGGCTTTTCTTATCCATCAGAGGTCTTTCCTGAGATGTCGGTATCAAGCCTGTTGAAGAAGGTGAAGGTATCAGGGGTGCGGGGGGTTCCTTGTAGACTGAAAGGGAAAGTAGTTGGCAAAGGAATTGCCGGCCTTATCTGGTCCGAAGACTTTGTGCTGCAAGATGAGACCGGCATTATATTTCTAGATTACAGGCAACCTCTCCGTATCTGGGAGTTCTTTTTCGGCTTGATGCGCGCCCAGGACCTACAGGACGCAGAGGTGGAAATAAAGGGCTGGTACCGGCGCTCGCCAGTGCCCTACATCGAATTAAAAACTCTCCAAACCGAGCAGAAGTCCAGGGAATGCTACGTCTATACCATCAAGACCCTCACGGCTTACCTTATGCTTATTGGCGGTGCTGCCGCAACAATCCTGCTTTTATTCAATTGATTTTTTCAAATTAGCCACAGACCCACACGGACAATGGATAAACATGAGGACACCAAAGCTTGCCAGATGTGAGATATGAGATGTGAGATGCCAAGAAAGTTCTCTATCGCACATCCCACATCCCACATCGGCTACCTATTCACCTTCATAATGAACTACAGTTCTCCAAACTCCGTGGTCTTCTGCATGGATCTGCGGCAAATCTAGCCTTTTACCGCGGTCCGGTGGACAGGATTCTTTCAGCCTGACTTCTGGCCAATTCGAAAGGATCCAGTTCCACCTTTTGTTCTACCGCTTCATCAAGATCCCTGAAAAAAACAAAATAGAGAGATTGAATTAGAAAGAACATCCATACCGCCAAACCCCAGGTCACGGCGGAGTGAGGGGTGAAGAATGCTACTAGGGCTCCACCACCAAGGCAAAGCGCAAACTCAGCGCCAAGTGTCTTGAGCAATCCTCCCTGGAAGCAGATGCCGCTCCGCACCCAACTGAGCACTCCCAGCGCCAGGAATAGAAAGGCTGCATTGGTATCTCCCCAGAACACCAGGAGAAGTAGCAAGAGAAGCGGGAAGACAACAGAGAGCAAGCTTGCCCTTCCCCACTTGGTCAGGATAATTAAATATCCTGCGAGAGACAGCCAGATAGCTAACCTGAAAGCGGTGGACCAGTAAAGAAAGGAGCTTAATACCATAACGGTGGGGACAAAAGAGATCCCACACAAAAGCCCATACAAAATGGTCGTGAGCATCGGTCTTCTGGTGATCTTCATTTCTCAGCACCTCCTTTGGCGGCTTCCTTGCGTTTGAGCAACTCGAGTTCCACCTCCTCCCCAGTCGGTTCCCTGGAGGCAGCCGCCGGTACAGTGGCTGAAATAGTTTTTTCCCACTGCTCTCGCTCGGCCTGGTGAGAATACTCTTTCGCCCTCAGCTGTAGTTGCTCGTATTGGAGCCTCTGTTCCTCCACCTGTTCGTGAAATTGCCTTATCTCCCGGCCGAGGTTTTCAATGTGACGACTGAGCTCCTCCCGGTGATAAGCTAACGGCTTCATCTTCTTGATCAGCAAGCGAGCTATATCATCTTTGTTTTTTTCAATTGCTGCCCCGATATCCTGATCCAGCTTTGCGCACTCCTCTGCATACCTCTCAGAGTCCTGCTGTGCCTTGTCCCTGGACACCACCATCTGTCTCAGGGTCGCCTCTTTACGGCCCAACTCTTCTTCCATGTCCCGCATGTATTGTTTGAGAAGGAGGTCCTTGTCTTCCAGTTGGTCCATAACACCATGGATATCCGCTTTACATAGCCTCATGAATCTCGTCATAATTCCCATTGTTTTCCTCCTTGTTAGAGCCTTCAGCTGTCAGCCTTCAGTCATCAGCCAGAGATGGGTATGCTGAAAGCTGACCGCTGAGAGCTGATCGCTTACTTCTTGCTGCGTCTTCCACTGTAGCCTTCGTATTGAAGGGCCTTGGAGTTTCTCTTCTGTTTGACCTCTACCTCTTGCGGCGCTCCTTGGAAGGTTTCTTCTACCATGTCCCGCAGACCACC
>JBFFBS010000172.1:0-7860 GCA_041560295.1 Syntrophobacteria bacterium
AGGTTAGGTTCAAAATCCAAACTATAGAGGTAAGAAAGATGTCTTCATCCACAGCAGAAAGTCAGAGGGTGGCCTCAGGGGTCAGTCAACTTGACCGGCTGTTGGGAGGCCTTTACATTGGCGACAACGTGGTCTGGCACGATGATGCAGGGAGTCTGGCGCATGTATTTTGTCTCAATTTTATCCAGGCCTCTCAATCTCAAGATAGACAACTCATATATGTCAGTTTCGACCGCTCACCCAAGAATCTACTAGACAAACTGGGGCCTCTCAGCGACAACCCAACCCTCACCATTCTCGACTGTTTCACCAACGGCAAAGGAGCTGCTTCCCCAATTTTCCTCAAATTCTATGAGGAAACGGAATCGGATCGACCATGCGACATTGTCCTCGTTGAAGATCCCCGCGATACCAACCACTTCATGGATGTTCTCTACGGCATCCATGCCACCAAGGAGGGAGACGTTCGCTTTGTCTTCGAAAGTATCACCGGCATGCAAGAACTATGGGGTGGTGAAGAACATATCATTAACTTCTACTCCCACTCCTGTCCCCGCTTATACGAGCTGAACACCGTGGCCTACTGGATCCTGGAAAAGAGTGCCCATACAGCCAAACTCCGAGCCCAGATCAATCAGATTGCCCAGGTGGCTATTGACCTCGCCATCAAGAGAGGCACCACTTCACTGACCATCCTCAAGGCTGAAAAGCGAAGTCTGGATAATCTCCACAGACCACACAACTATTGGACCAAAGATCTGACTGTAACCTTTGATACTGAGAGACGTGCTTCGGGTCGTGTTGATCTGGCTCTGCGTCTCAAAGAGCTGCGTTCCAAGAGAGGTCTATCCCAGACTGAACTGGCCAAACTGGTGGGAGTAACCCCCAGCACGATCTCCCAGGTAGAGAGCAGTTTGATCTACCCTTCGTTACCAGCCCTGATGAAGATGGCGGAAATCCTCTCGGTGGAGATTAGCTCTTTTTTCCAGGATCAGACAGAGCCGAAAAAGCGCCTGATCTTTACCTCAGCCGAGGCGCTTGATGTAAAGTTTCCCGATTTGCCCGAGGGAGCCGTTTTCGCCAAACTTCTGTCACCACTCGATTTTGAATCCAAAGCGGAACCATACCTCATTGAAATTCCACCCAAGGAAAAACTGCCCTCCCATTTCTTTGTCCACAAAGGCGAAGAAATCGGCTACCTACTTTCAGGCAGACTGCAGGTGAAACTGGAGAAAGAGGCTTACAGCTTGCGCTCTGGAGATGTCATTTATTTGACCTCAGAAATGCCGACCCAGTGGAAGAACCCCGGTCCCGGGGTGGCGAAGTTATTGTGGATCAAGGTGAGATAGGGAGAAGAGCAAGGAGTTACTTAGACTTTCTTTTCCTGGGCTCGGAGATGTAGACCCCCTTTTCCTCCCAGAGTGCTTCCCGCTTGCGCAAGATGCGCAACGTTTTGCCGGGCTTCTGGATGCTCATGGCTGTGAGCAGTGCATTGATCAGGCTGGTAACAGCTGTGAATGACTCGATAAAAGAGTCCAACTGACACTCAGCTGTTAGCACCCAATGGGCGTAACGGGCTAAGGGCGAGAGTGGGGAGTCAGTGATTGCTCCCACCCGGGCCCGCTGTTTTCGGGCGTGCTCCATTACTTCCACAGTGATACTGGTATATCGAGGCAAGCTAATACCAATTACCAGATCAGTCTTTTCCAGCCCCTGAAGAATGTCCCACAACTCCCCGTGCCCTGGCATCAAAAGTTGTGCCTGTTTTCCGAGAAAGCGGAGGTATGTTGCCAGTGTCAGGGCCGGTGCATGAGCTCCTCGCAGTCCCACTACAAAAATTCTCTTGGCTTTCTCAATATCCGTCACCGCCTGCTCGAAGACCTCAATCGGCAGATTCCTCAAAGTTTGGGAAAGATTTTGAATGTCCTCCTGGAGGACTTTCACTACCACATCCCCCACCTGACGCACGTGGTCCACCGTATGCTCCAACCGCGTCACAGTAGAAAGGCGGTTTTGGAGACCCTCGCGGAACTTGCTCTGCATCCCCGGGTATCCATCAAATCCCAAGGCCTGGGCCAATCGCACCACGGTGGCCTCGCTCACTCCCACGCTGTGAGCGAGTTGCGAGGCAGTAAGGAAGATGGCCTCCTCATAGTTCTCCACGATGTATTGCATGATCCGGCTTTGGGATGGCGTGAGACGTACCCTTTGGTCGACCAATAGTTCCTGAAATGGCATGAAAAAAATCCTTCAGAAAAAATAATTATTGCATTATTACTTAGCAATTTATTACTATTATAGTCAAACTAAAAATTACTAAAGTCCGTAGTCAGTGGTCGGTTGCCCGTTGTCACTGATGCAAAGCTCAGAGCGCATAGCGTGAAAGGCTCAAGGCGCAAGGCACAAGGTATAAGGAAAAACTCGAATTTGGAAATGTTTGAACTCTATGCTCTATGCCCTATGCTCTATGCCTCCTATACTGACTACTGGCTTCTTTGTGTACTTTGTGATCGTTACTATTTCAACTACGACAAGATCTTTATAGCGAAAGGAGAAGGCACGCGCAATGGCAAGCCTAAAGCAAATCAAAGATAAGCTCAAACAGGTAGATTCTACGAAAATTTTTTTCACCGATCTCAATGGCAGGAACCGGAGCTTGCCGGTCAACCCTGCGAACATTGATTCTATAATCAATAGAGGGATCGGTTTCGACGGTAGCTCCATCGCCGGAATAACGACAGTTGACGACAGTGATCGATTGCTTCTCCCTATTCGAGAGAGCTTCCGTGTTGTTGAATTCAAAAACGAGAAACTGGGCTTTTTCATAGGCGAGATTCGAAATGCACAGGGTGAAAGATCAAAATCTGATTCCAGGGCCGTGCTGGAAAATGTTGTTGCCCAGGCTGAATCAGAGTTTGGTTGCAGGTTCTTTCTGGGACCTGAGCACGAGTTTTTCTTGCTAACGTGCGATTGCTTTACTGACAGTATGCACTCTGACAGTGCCGGCTATTTTCATTGCGACCCCCACGACAAAGGAGAGGTGGTCAGGAACAAAATCATCGAAGTACTGGAAAAGTGCGGCATCAAACATGAGAAAGCACATCATGAGGTCACTGCGTCACAGCACGAGATCAACCTGGAATGTTCGGATCCATTAGGGGCTGCTGATCGGACCGTGCTTTTCAATTATGTGACCCAGAAGGTAGCAGCAGAGAACGACCTTCACGCCACCTTCATGCCCAAGCCTTTTGATGGCCAGAATAGAAATGCCTTCCATATCCATCTCTCCATGGTTGATAAAAAAGGAAAGAATGTGTTCTACCAAAAAGGCGGCGAGCACAATCTGAGTAAGACCGCCAGACAGTTCATGGGGGGCATCATAAAATACGCCCGGGAGACTTCCATTGTCATGGCATCGACTTTCAATTCTTACAAGGCCTACGTCATAGAGAGGGAGGCTCCGGTGGTCCGGGGATGGGGTTTGAAAAACAGAAGCTCTATGGTCAGAGTGCCGTATGCCAGCAGCACTGATAGTACGAGAATTGAACTCAGAAACCCAGATCCCACCGGAAATCCTTACCTGCAGATGGCAGCCTTGATTGGCATGGGGCTTCAAGGTATAAAGGAGGACCTCGATTGCGGCCAGCCTGACTTGGGCAGTACCTACAAGGTAAGAAGAAAATACCGAGTCTGGGACAGACGTTTTCTTCCCAAGTCCATGTTCGAGGCTCTGGTGGAGGCGGAAAAAAGCAAGTTTCTCAAAGAGTTACTGGGAGAGCGGATATACAACAACTACATGGGACTCAAAATAGCTGACTGGGAGGAACACCGAACTCACGTTACTCCGAGAGAGCATGAGAAGTATTTGAAAATATAGGGATGTGAGATGTGGGATGAATTATCGCAGAGAGCAGAGCGCATAGCGTTCAGGGCTCAAGGCACAGGGCGCAAGGCCCAAGGCACAAGGCGAGAAAGATTATAACACCTATTTATTATTACTGTGGGAGCGGCTTTCCAGCCGCGATCAGTTCGGTAGCAATCCTAAATGATCTTTCCCCTGATCCCTCATACGCTATGCGCTTGGCGCTATGCGCTATGCGATAAATCGCCCACCGAATAAGTATAGTGACAAAGGAGATAACCGTAATGGAAGAATGGATTGCACAACTGCAAAACAGTGTCAACAGCCTTGAGAGACTCAAGGAGTATATCAACGTAACCCCAGAGGAAGAGGAAGGTATCACCACTCTCAACACCCAGTGGGGTACGACTCCTTATTTTGCCTCTTTGATGGATCGGGATGATCCCAACTGCCCCATTAGAAAACAGGTCGTACCTTCGGTAAAGGAGAAAGAGAATCGTTACGGTATCCCTAATTATCTGATCTGGAAAGAAAATCGCGATACGGATGAGGTCAGACCTGACTCCATTGCCAGACAGTATTACGATCGCATAGCCTTCACAGTTACCGACGTGTGTGCCAACTACTGCCGCCACTGTTTCCGCAAAGAGTTGGTTGTGGACCGAGACTTAAAGCTCCGCATGGATGTTGACGAGGGCCTCGAATGGATCCGAGAGCATCAAGAAATTCGCGATGTTCTCGTAACCGGGGGAGATCCCTTCATCCTCTCAGACGATAGGGTCGAGTACATAATTCGCAAGCTGCGGGAGATCCCCCATATACAAATGATTCGATTCGGCACCCGCACCCCTATCGTCCTGCCGCACCGAATTAACCAAGGTCTAATGAAAGTGCTAAGCGGCTACCACAAGGTACCACTCTGGATAAACACCCAGTGCAATCATGCCAATGAAATCACCGAGCACACGGCCCAAGCAGTCTACGATCTTCTTTCCTGCGGGGTAAATGTGGGGAACCAGGCGGTCCTGCTAAAGGGAATCAATGACGACGTCGACAGCTTCAGGAAGCTGCACCAAAAACTCCTGGCGGTTCGGATTCGCCCCTACTACGTTTTTTATTGTGAACCGGCCCCAGGAATTGACCATTTTCGCACTCCGGTTGAGAAAGGAGCCGAACTCATTCGAGACGCGCTCCGGGGCCACACCACCGGCCTGGCTCAACCCATGTACGTCATAGCCACAAATATTGGCAAAATTCCTTTGATGCCTGACTATTACATCGTGGATAAGAACGAAAAAGAGTACACCTTGAAGAATTACAAGGGCCAGATCACCACTATGCCGAATATTCCGGAGTAGGGAGGTAGCAAAGCGCAAAGCGCGTAACGCATAGCGAAAGAAGTCAGGAGTCAGGAGCCAGGAGTCAGGAGAAAAGAGAAACACTGTTGGCAGTGGGCAGCTGGCAGCAAGCAGTAATGAAGACTAGGGATTGAACACTACCTAGATTGTCTTCATCTGGATCCCGGATATCCGCCGACGGCGGATTCCTGGATGACGTTTTTTGGCGGACACGGCCTTCGACAGGCTCAGGCGAGTCGAGGCCCGCCCCACCAAACATACAACCATGTCCAGTAGGTCGGATGGTTTCCGCCGCGGCAGAGTTCATCCGACACCAAGTTCTGTCGGATCAACCCCGCTTCGCGTGAACGATCCGACCTACAATTCTCAAGGAAAGAAGATGTCTTTTGCCTCCAACCTCCAACCTCAAGCGAAGGTGAGCAAAGTCGAACCTGAGCGATCCTCCAACCTCTTACTTCTAGCTTTTTCCCACATCTCACATCCCATATCCCACATCGCCAACCGGTCCTATCTTGGCAAAAAAAAGAGACCTAGCATGACTAGGTCTCCCATCATTTTAAGTAAGAACCGACTTTTTTAGCTGTTCAGTACTTCCATGGCTTCCTCCAGATAGCACTCAGTGACGAAAGGAATACCGGTCACCTTGGCGCACTCTTCGGTAAGGGACATCAGCTCTTTTCGGGAAACGGCCGGCAGCGAGAAACAACGGGCACCCGCCATAAGCTGCTGGAGACCCACCCTGAGCCTGTCAGCGTAGCTGAAAATGCCCACGGCCCCGAGCGGCATGTTCTTCATCTCATCCTTGCCCACGATATCTGCAACCTGCTCCCAACACACGAAGATCTCTTCCGGGGTGCTCCCGAATTGACTTACCGTTTTGGGAAGATCGTCTTTCTCAGCCCATTTGGCAATGTTCTTGCCCACCATTCCCGGAATCATCAAGGCCCGGCCCATACAAACCGCCTTCACAAACGGCGCGCCTAGGGCAAGTGCCTTGAATATACCGTCTTCACTGGAAAATCCTCCTGCGAATGCCAGGTCAGGAACTCTCTCTCCCTTGTCAGCCAAAATCTTGCCGAACTTGTAAGCCATGGCGTGAATATAGAGACTAGGAATACCCCATTCTTCCATCATACGCCAGGGAGACATTCCTGTGCCTCCAGGTGCTCCATCAATGGTAAGCAGGTCTATTTTTGCCCTGGATCCCCACTTGATGGCCATTGCCAATTCGCGCAAAGGGTAAGCGCCGGTCTTGAGGGTGATGCGCTTAAAACCAAGCTTCCTGAGGCGATCGACCTCAGCGTAGAAGTCTCCTTCGTCGATGAATCCCAGTCGACTATGGCGCTCGAATTCCTTGATGGCCCCACTGGCGAACGCTTTCTGCTGCGTGGGTGAAGAGGGGTCCGGAGTTACTATGTAGCCACGTCTCTGGAGTTCCTGGGCCCTTTCCAGACTGTCAACTTTAATCTCGCCGCCGATGCATTTAGCCCCCTGACCCCACTTGAGCTCTATGTTGTCCAGGCCGTGCTTGTCAATGATGTATTCGGCCACACCGAGCCTGGTATCCTCAACATTCATCTGCACTAGCATTTCGCCGTAGCCTTGATGGTAGCGACGATACTGCTCTATACGTCGATCCATATCAGGCGCACTGGTTACCTTGCCGTCTTTGTTGAGCTCCAGACCCGGGTCGATACCACAGACGTTCTCGCCGCAGATGAGAGTGACACCGCCAATGGCCGCGCCCACGGCGAAGTGCTCCCAGTTGGCTCGGGCTATCTCTGTTGAGCCCAGGGCACCGGTGAATACCGGCACCTTCATTTTGACCTTGGTGTCCCAGCCATATTCGGTTTCCGTGCTCACTGAGGGGAAAGTTGCGGTGTCCGGGTCGCCGACAACGCCTTCCGGCATGCCCGTGGCACCCATGGCGTATCCCTGAATGTTTAGATGGGAATAATCAACAGGATAGTTCTTGTCCGCCCCCGCCGTTACCTTGCCAAACGGCCCAGGGTAGATTACCTCGCGGCCGCGAAAGGTTGATTTGAACACCTCACAGTTCCCGCGGCAACCGTCAGTACATCGGGAGCAGAGGCCCGACATGGGCACCACTGATTTAGACCTGTTGAAGGTTCTAGTGGCTTCATTGGCATTTGGACGCTGCAAATTCATCTTGATACTCCTTCCTTACAGGATCAAAAAGATTAAGTCTTTACCCGAAACACTAATCTCCGGGACCATAAATAAAGAATCCGGACCCAAAGGACCCGGCTTTGCACTGCCTCCTGAGGGGGCTCGCATACTCTTTCCAACTTGCGGCAGTCTGCTGGAGTGATGGAGTGGTGGAGTAATGAAAAGAGCAATTCAAGTTAAATGTGGTCTTTCGTTTTGCCAACACTCCAATACTCCAATGCTCCAGTACTCCAAAACAGGTCGCCACTTGTACCAGCATAGTCATTGAACTCTGACCCCCGCAAAGCGGGATTTGCGATGTTGAATAAAAAAGGCGTCACGCTCATGGAGATCTCCCATGCAACAGACGCCTTTGTCGAATCAGAAAAACCGCACGCCCTTGTGCGGTCATTTATTCTGACTTATTTGCGGAGCCTTCTTATTTAGCTGTACTAATGGAATTTGTCAAGG
>JBFFBS010000173.1:0-7848 GCA_041560295.1 Syntrophobacteria bacterium
AAGATAAACTGAAAGAAGTTACCGTATTTGACCACCAGGTATTCCAGACCACCGCAGTCTATGTTGCCGCGTTGAGTAGCAAGCTTGAGAAGGGTTGGGTTCACCAACAGTTCTTCATAGCGATCCGAGTCAGAACTACTCGCGTTTTCTGTTCCTTCCTTCGACCTCGATTGTAGCTGTTCATCTCGGTAAATGGCCACGTACCTTACTTGATCTGAAAGAGCAAAAATATCCTCAATCATTTACATCTCCATTATTGGCATAACACCGCGCTTCAGCTTTGAGCGCACGATTCCAAATGGCTGAAGCAGGTATGGGTCAAGGTGATCGACGCCTATCATGGTGATGACACCCTCCGTTTATTTGGCCTCGGCTGCGAATCACATGCCTAACATATCTAACCAGTCATGCGGGTTTTGTGTTGGCTGAATTAGCCATTTATGCACTATATCCTGATTGGCACAGTTGATTACGTCAGAGTCCACGGTTTGTTAAAGTAAATTTCGCGAACCTCAGACGCTTTTGACTCGGCCCATTTATCCAAACCCATTTTATTGATTAAGCACAGATTAAAAACCTTGATATTATGTGGTAGTTCACCAGCCTTGTCGGCGTAGGGATGGAGGTTATCACAGGGAAACTCGTCGCAATCCCCGCAAAAGTCAACCCCTTTGCTCTGTGAGCATTCATAGGCAGCACAGCGATGCGATTCACCAAATAGATGCTTGTGAACCGGTATTTGTCCATTGTGATTCCGACATCCACGACAGAGCATTATTTCTATAGGAATGTTAAATTCCTCAGACCATTGTTCAGCTTGGTTCATTGCCTCCGGATCCTCATGGGCCAAAAAGAGGGTACAGTTGAAGCAATCCAGCCCGCAGGGTGCGGTCATTTGAAAGTAATCCATAATTAGCTCTCCTTTTTGAATCTTTTGAAACGCCAACAAGTTATCATATGTTTACCATTATCTGAAATGATAGAATCACCCATTTGGGGGATAGATGTTCTTTTTCTCTTTTTGGGGTGGCAAGGTGCCAAGATATGGTGAAGGGCCTTAACTATAGAGGATAAAGGAAGGGACTCCATAATAGTGGGTGTCGGAGTTGTGATCTGAGAGTTCACATATCTTGCCAAGATGTGAACTCGACCAGAGGTTAAGATATGAGAAGGAGATGTGAAACTGTGGGTTACATCCCTTAATTCACACTATGCTGAAATTTGAATTGGCACAAGATATTGAAAATTTCCAAGGTAGGAGGGGAGATTACATTACGCCGTATTTTTTTAGTTTCTTATGAAGAGTTCGTCGGGTGATGCCGAGTCGTCTGGCAGTTTCGCTCTTGTTGCCACCTGCCGATTCGAGGGTCTTCAAGATGGTTACCTTTTCCACTTCTTCCAGGGGCAGGTCCGCCAACAACTCTTCTCTAGCCGGCTCCTGCTCCGAGGCGGAAACATCGCTGACCGAGAGGGGAAAATCCATTTCAGCAACATAGTCCCCCCGGCACAAAATTACACCGCGCTCAACAGCATTCATCAGTTCACGCACGTTTCCCGGCCAGTGGTATCGTACCAACCGATCCATGGCCTGAGGGGTGAAGCCCTTGATCTGTTTGCGGTTTTTTTCAGCAAAAGAATCGAGAAAATGCTGAGCCAAAAGGGGTATATCCTCGCGTCTTTCCCTCAGGGCAGGCACCGCCAGGGTAACCACGTTCAAGCGGTAGTAAAGGTCTTCGCGAAACCGACCACCCTCAATCTCTGCTTTCAAGTCTCTATTGGTGGCTGCCATTACCCGAACATCAACTCGCAGGACTTCCTCTCCACCAACCCTCTGGATCTCTTTCTCCTGGAGCACCCGCAGCAGTTTGGCTTGCATGGCCACGGACATCTCGCTAATTTCGTCCAGAAACATGCTGCCACGGTTCGCCAGGCGGAATCTGCCTTCCTTACGGCGGTCTGCACCCGTAAACGCTCCTCTTTCGTGGCCGAAAAGTTCTGACTCCAACAGAGTCTCAGTAATGGCAGCACAGTTCAGTTGGATGAACGGCTTCTCTCGGCGTGGGCTGTTCAAATGAATTGCGCTGGCAATAAGTTGCTTTCCCGTTCCAGACTCTCCGGTGATGAGCACGGTGGCTTCGGTGGGCGCAACTAAGGCCACGGTCTCCAGTAATTCCACCATAACCCGGCTGCGACCAACTATATCACCGGTGTTGAAGCCGGCCCCAAGTGTCTCTCTGAGGGCACGGTTTTCCACTTTCAGTCGAGTATGATCCATGGCCCTGCCAATGGCCAGTTCTAGTTCATCAAAGTCCAATGGCTTGCTGAGATAGTCGTACGCTCCTTTTTTCAAGGCCTCCACAGCCGTCTCCACCGAAGAGTAGGCAGTCATGATGATGATGGGGATGGCTGGATTGAAGCTCTTTATCTCAGACAGGGCCTCTAGACCGGAGACTTCAACCATACGAACATCCATCAGAATTAAATCGTATGATTTTTCGTGTATTTGTTCGATGGCCCGAGCACCATCATCCGCTTCCTGCACCGCGTATCCCCACCCTCCCAGCAGAGTGCTTAGCATGGTTCGATGGGCCCGATCGTCGTCGACCACCAGTATACTGCCCGGAGAACTAGGCTTGGCCATGATCTTGTTCCTCCTTCGCATCCGGTAGGATCAGAGTTATTGTAGTACCGAGTCCTGGTTTACTTTTCACCTTTACCGTTCCATGGTGAGCGTCAATGATCTTGTGCACGATGGCAAGCCCGAGGCCGGTACCGTCTGGCTTGGTGGTAAAATAGGGATCAAAAATGTGTTCCTGATCCGCTTGATCTATGCCACCCCCGCTGTCGGCAACAATGATTGTTGTTAGTTTTCTGGTCTCATCCCTGGAAACTTTAACCTCCAAGGTGCCTTGTGCATCCATGGCTTGCATAGAATTGAGGTAAAGGTTAAGCAAGACCTGACTCATTCTATCCGCATCAATAAGGACGTCCGGGAGGTTGGCAGGAACCTCGGATTTTATCTCGATCCCCTTTGCCCGGGCATCGCCATCGATGAGCTTCAGAGAGTGTTGGACCAAGTCAGCTACCCGAACCGGCTTTATTCTGAGAGTGCTGGGGCGGGCGAACTCCAGTAGTTGTCCGATGACACGGTCCAGCCTTTCCACCTCCTGGATCATGGTGGTGGCCGTATCCCGGTCCTGTGGATTATCCTTGAGTTTATCCCTGAAATAAGTGGCAAAGCCCTTCACTGAGCTCAAAGGGTTTCTAATTTCGTGGGCCACACCGGCTGCCAGGCTTCCAAGTGAGGCCAATCGTTTCGTTCTCTCCACCTCCTGCTGCAGTCGCCGAACCTCCATCAGGTCACGAAAAATAAAAACATAGCCCAAAAAAGTGTTGTCTTCGCCGTGAAGACCGGCTGCGCTAATCCTAAGTGGCAGTCCGGTACCTCGCGTTGTCTGACAATCGAGTTCCTCTTCTACAATCGTTCTCTTCGTTACCATGCGCTCAGTTAGCTGCCAGAGCTCTGGAGGCAGGGCCCCTGCCGCCTTCTCTCCCAAAACCGTTTGGCTCGAATCTCCGAGAATTGCCTCTGCCGTTTGGTTGAAAGCTGCCACCTTGCCATTTTCGTCTGTGGCCACAAGCCCCATGGGAAGATTCTCCACCACCTGGTCTGAAAAGGCCTGTACTTTTGCTAAGGCGCGGGTTGCCAATTTATAACCCTGGGCCAGGAAAAGGGAGACCATTACCGCAAGACCAATCAGTAACACCCCAATGGACATGGCCACCGTATGACGTTTGGCCTCAACTCTCGCCGCTTCCATGGCACTCATATCCAGACCAACGAATATGTATAAAGCCGGTCCATTTTGCCCATCCCGGCCGCTCTCCAAAGACCTGTCAGCGGGATCTCTGCCGAACCCTGGGCCCCGCATCATCATGCCATGACGACGCATGCGGCCCTGCCATGGCACGCCCTTGACAGGTTTGAATCGCTTGTAGACCTCAAAGGCAAAATTTCCTCTGTCTATCTGGACCTCATGCCATTGCACCGTATCGACTTCCTGTGGAGAAAGCACTGCATCTCTATATTGTTCGCCAATTTGTTCAGGGTCGCTGTGGGCAACTGCAAAACCGTTTTGATCAGTTACCACCAGGTAAAGGATATCGGGCTGCTTGGCAGTTTCTACCAGCAACCGCTGCAGCTGTGTGCCGCCCCAGCCCATACCCATCATTCCGGTTCTGGCCCCAGCCTCAAAAGAGCGGATGAGGGCAGCACCTTTCTCAACCAGAAGTCGGGTCATGTTCTTCCTGTCCTCCTTGATGCTGCTGCTGGCCAGAAAGAACACTACGGGGGCCAACACGGCCAAGCTGCCCAGAACAGCCCAGGGAGATAAGGAGAGCCAGAGATTTTTTTTATGCGCGTTTGCCATGTAGTTTGTCCTAAAGTTCAATGAAGGCAGTTCCAGCTATGGACAGTAAAAAGTGTTCAGAATTTCGCTTAATCTCCAAGAAGAAATTAAACTTCCCCTCCCCTAGTGGATGGGATTATGGGGAGGGGGACACCCCCACCCTAACCCTCCTTCGTCGAGGGGGAGGGCACTAAATGGGTCCTCGGATAGAACTGGCAAAAAAGCTTATAGAGCAATTTGTGGACCAGGTCCTCTATTTTCAGCCACTTCCTTTTATGACCCGCTTGACTCGGGCCTTCACAATAGTTACCTCTCCTAGAGCAAGGAAAAATAGATGGATACTTTTTACCCACCTGCATACTTTTTCATTGGCAATATGGATAAAAAGTATCCACTCTGGGGAGCGACGTCAAGGTCAGAAGTTAGATAACCATGATGGTATGTCGTAAAATTGGTGTGAAATTAACTGGTTAAACTGACAATGACAGTATGGCATGAACATTGCCATTAAGGGAAGCGAACGGCGAGCAATCATAATCAATAAATGGAGTTTAAGGAAAATGAAAAAGTTGGTAACAATTCTTGGCATTCTAGTGTTAGTGGGTGTTCTGACGGCCCCGGTTTTTGCCCACCGTTGGGGTGGAGAGAAAAATTACGGCGGGCCCGGCGCTGGCCCTTGCTGGTATGAAGGGGGAGATTTAACCGATAACCAAAAGGCGGAGCTAGACAAATTGCATCAGCAGTATGTCGATGACACGGCCAAGATGAGAGAAGAGATTTGGAACAAATCGGTAGAACTCGATACTCTTCTCAATTCATCCAACCCGGATCCCAAAAAGGCCAAGGGTCTCCAGCGAGAGATCAGCGACCTCAAAGCAAAAATGAGCGATAAGAGGGTTGATTTCGAGATCCAGGCCCGCAAGATTGCGCCCAATGCTCGTCCTGGTCGAGGGTACAGCAAGGGATATGGTCGAGGTTATGGGCATGGCTACGGTATGGGGCGCCACCATGGACCACACGGCCATTACGGCCACTATGGCGATTCAGGTCAGTATGGTGGATACGGCCGTGGCGGCTACGGCCCCTGCTGGAACTAAAAAATAGTTAACCGCAGCCAATAGAAATACATTCAAACGATCCCTCTCCTCAACATGTGGGGGAGAGGGATCTTCTTTTTTATACCCGGAGGCCGTACTTTTTGTCCACCAGCTCGATGACCTGAGGGACGGTTAAACCTTCCATCAATTTTTCCCGGATAAACCTTTTCTCCTCCACCGCTCCCTTGGGCATGTCGCACTGGCACTCAGCCAAGGGCAGCTCTCCACAGCCCCCGCAGGCGCACTTGAAGTTCACGGCCACCTGACGAACTTGATCCTCTATCGAGTTCGATGCTGTGGACGTTGCCGCCTGGACCGCCGGCGACTGGCCCGTTGCCGGCTGGATGGAGATTGGCTGTGATGAGGTCGTCTGGTATGGGGTAATTGTACTTGTGCTCTGACCTCCGGAAAACATGGTTTTCGCTGTAACACCAGCCAGCAAAATAATGGCGATGACGGCAGTAATCTTCCAGAAATTCGATTCTTTTGTCTGAACTGGTTGTTGCGTAGGTTGTGGTCTCCGTGCTGTTTTCTTTTTTGCCATTTCAATTCACTCCAAATGTTTAGATAATTAGGTCAAATTCAGCGGGCATTCCCACCTGTTCTTGTCCATTACTCCATTACTCCATTACTCCAACACTCCAGATTAATCTTAGTTCCGTTCAGCGGAACATCTTCCACCAAAAGACCATCTGAAATCCGCAACAATCTTCGAGCGTAACCAGCACACTCAGGGCTGTGGGTCACCATAACGATGGTCATGCCGTCTTGGTTGAGGCTGCGGAGAAGATCCATCACCTCTCGACTGGTTTTGGTATCGAGGTTTCCCGAGGGTTCGTCAGCCAGAAGGATTGGTGGTTCATTCACAATGGCGCGGGCAATGGCCACGCGCTCTTGCTCACCACCTGATATTTGTCCTGGTAACCGGTGAGCCTTACCATCGAGGCCCACCCTCAACAGAGCATCCTCTGCCATGGCCCGCTTCGTTCTTCCATTGGTCTTGATCGTTACTAGCGGAAGCATGACGTTCTCGAGGATGGTAAGGTAGGTAACAAGATGGAAGCTCTGGAAGACAAAGCCCAAGAATTCCCTGCGAAAGTCAGCCCTTTGATCCTGTCCCAATTCGTAGACTCCGAGCCCATCTACCGAGTATTCTCCTGATGTGGGGGTGTTCAGGGCACCCATCATTGTTAAGAGGGTGGATTTTCCCGATCCCGACTCTCCCATCACTGCTACAAACTCACCCATTTGGATACGGAAACTCATGCCGCCCACAGCCGTGACTGTGGCCTCATCAGTACCGTACTGCTTTATTAGGTTTTCCGCTTGAATGTAACTCATAATTTTTCTTCTCCACTACTAAGATCCCAGATGATTGAAGCTCCCTGCAGTCCGCCTGCGGCGGACAGGGAATCTTCGAAATGTAAGGAACAGATTCCATTTTATTGTAGTTCGCTCGCTAACCCCGTCCGCCTCCGGCGGACTACGGGGAATGCGCTCGCTGTAGCATTTTCACGAAACATTCGGGCTACAAGGTCCGCAGTGCTTCAGTAGGGTCGATTCGGGCCGCCAGAAGCGCGGGGTAGATACTTGAGGCCAACCCCATAATTACGGCCGCAGCAAATGCCCCAGCTGCCAACACCGGATCGAAAATCACCGCTATACCATTGCCACCAGTCAAAAGGGGAAGGGCGATCTTGGTGGAACCGAAGCCTACCAGGTAGCCTAAAATTCCAGCCAGTGCGGAAATTATCCCCGCTTCCAGGAGAACTATTCTGATCACGTGACTCCTTCGAAACCCCATTGCCCGGAAAATACCGATCTCAGAAGTCCGTTCTCTCACGCTTCCCATCATGGTCACCAGCACCACTAGACTGCCTACCAGCACCAGTACCGCCGTGACTCCGTAGGAGAATTTTCTGAAGTAGTCCAGTGTTTCCATACGGGTCTGTACCACTTGTTGAATTGCCATAACTTTGGTGTCAGGAAGCGCCACGGATATTTGCCTCACCATCTCTTCAATAGGGCAGGCATTGCAAAGGGCTGCCACTTCGACCATTGAGACCCGGCCTTCTTTGTGCAGAAGCGATTGAGCTGTGTCCAACCGGGTGAAGACGAGCTGATCATCTTGAGACCCAGTAGCTGCCAGCACTCCCGAAACTTCCAGGTTGCTGCCGTTGACCTTGAAGAGATCTCCGGTTTTCAATTCTAAAATGCGAGCTGCTTCGGATCCCAATAAAATGCCGGAATCGCTTGGTGCTGTGCCAGCTAATTTCCACCAGGGCTTCAAGATCTTTGTGGCCTGAAAGTCAATCCCTGCAAGAAGAACCTTGCGGTCTTTC
>JBFFBS010000174.1:0-7734 GCA_041560295.1 Syntrophobacteria bacterium
AATGACCATTTTTGTCTCTTTTCCCTTTGTCATGACATACAATATAGCACGAACGTTCGTTTTGTCAAGTCTTTTTTTTGCCCCCCCTAACCTCATTGACACCAGTGAGTGAGGCGGGTTAACGTCTAGAAGAAATTTAGGAATTAAGGGATTAAGGAATTAAGGAATTTTGGAGGAACATTATGGCCCCAACAGATAACAACTGGTCGCGGAGAGATTTCCTCAAAGCCGCTGGAGCCGCTGGCGTGGGATCGGTTATGAACCCCATTGAAAGTCTGGCTGACTCTGCCGATGAACCACTGGTGATGCCTACCCGGACTTTCGGAAAAACTGGTGTGAAGGTGCCCATTCTCGCTCTCGGCGGCAGTATGGACGTGCAACAGCTGATCCTGCGTCAGGCCATCAAATGGGGAGTGACCTATTGGGATACAGCCAATTCCTACTATGGCGGCAACAGCGAAAGGCAAATTGGCAAGTACCTGGGCAAGTATCCCGACGACCGCAAGAAGATCTTTCTGGTGACAAAGTCTCACGCCTGGACTGTCGACGGCATGACCAGAGATCTCAATACATCGCTGGAAAGAATGAAAACAGATTATGTTGACCTTTTCTTTGTGCATTCTGTCAGGAACATCGACGAGTTGAATGACGATATTAAGGGTTGGAGTCAAAAGACCAAAGCGCGGGGAAAGATTAGGTTTTTCGGTTTCAGCACTCACAGCAACATGGAAAAATGCATGCGAAAGGCTGCGACCCTAGGGTGGATTGACGGCATCATGATGTCGTATAATTATCGGCTGATGCATACCGATAACATGAAGAGGGCGGTTGATGCATGCGCAAAGGCTGGCATTGGCCTCACCGCCATGAAAACTCAAGGCGGCGGCTCGGTTAGAACCAGCACTGCAACCGAGGTAAATCTAGCCGGGCGGTTTTTAGAAAAAGGCTTTACCGACGCTCAAGCCAAACTCAAGGCAGTTTGGGAAAACCCATATATAGCAACCATCTGCTCAGAGATGCCCAACATGACCTATCTCATGGCCAACGTGGCCGCAGCGAATAACCGAACCAAACTTTCCAGACAAGATCTTAGCTTGCTGCGTCATTATGCCCAGGAAACAGGCTCAGGTTATTGTGCAGGTTGTACTGACATTTGTGAGTCGACCATCACCAGCGATGTACCCATTGGCGACGTGATGCGCTATCTGATGTATAGTCGCAGTTACGGAGACCGGTATCGTGCTACAATGCACCTTAACGAAATTCCTGAAACGATTCGGAGGGAGATGGCTCGCTTGGACTATTCGTTAGCGGAACAAAAATGTCCTCAGAAAATGGCCATTGGCAAGCTCATGCGTGAGGCAATAAATGAGATGACCATTGGTGATAACAAAACTACCTGAGCCAATGATAAGAACACCTATGCCTTTAGCTCCGCATACTGTGGATACTAGATTTCGATATGCACTTTTATTTACTAACCACTGAGACACAGAGAGCACAGAGGAAACTATTTTTCTTGCCCGATCGGGAAACGGCGATCGGGCAAAAGATCGCAGCCCTTCGGGCACGATCTAGTAATCGGGTGGCTTCATGTCAACGGGTGGATCCAGGCAAAAGAGCTTTCGCCGCAGGCGGAGGCTCTTTTCCCTGGCCGTCGTCTCCCGGCCAGGGAAAAAACAACATCCTCTGTGTACTTTGTGCCTCTGTGGTAAATCTTCAATCAGGCTTCCTTGGGCAGCTACAATACGGAGTAGAGTAAATAGTCGTATGATAAATGTGAAATGCCAAATGAGAAATGTTAAATGGATCAGATCGTAGTTCTCGGTGCCAGACAGCACAACCTCAAAAATATCAATATCCAGATTCCCCGGGATAACCTAGTAGTAATCACCGGAATCAGTGGTTCGGGCAAATCATCCCTCGCCTTCGACACCCTTTATGCCGAAGGTCAGAGGCGCTATGTGGAATCTCTCTCTTCCTATGCCCGCCAGTTTATGGAAAGGATGGACCGGCCTGAGGTGGATTCAATCGAAGGTCTGAGTCCGGCTATTGCCATTGAACAAAAAACCGCCGGTAGAAACCCCCGCTCCACCGTAGGGACTATCACCGAAATCTACGACTACCTCAGGGTTCTCTTCGCCCGAGTGGGCCAACCGCACTGTCTTGGCTGCGGCGAAAAGATCCAGGCCATGACCATTCAGCAAATGGTGGACGCCGTTCTCGACCTTCCTGAGGGCACCAGGATTCTCATCCTGGCCCCACTGGAGCACCACGATCGTGGACAGCCAAAGCGTCTTTTCAGCCGGCTTCGCCGTGAAGGATTTGTCAGAGTACGCGTTAATGGCACTGTTTTTAATCTCGATGAGCAGATTCAGATATCCAGTGAGGTGACCTCTCGCATTGAGGTGGTGGTGGACCGGCTGGTGGTAAGGGCTGACGCCAGGCGGCGGGCCACAGATTCCATGGAACTTGCCCTCCGAACCGGGGAGGGCAGAACACGAGTGGCTATCGTTGACGGCGAGGAGCGAGATTTCAGCGACCAGCCTCTTTGCCATTCGTGCAACGTGAGAATGCCGGGGCTCTCCCCCCAACTTTTCAGTTTCAACAATGCTCTCGGTGCCTGTCCCGAGTGTTCAGGGCTGGGAATTATGGAAAGATTTGAGCCCGAACTTGTGGTACCTGACCCCAGTCGCAGCCTTAAAGATGGTGCTCTTGCTCCCTGGGCCCAAAAGGGCTCAGTTTTGTTTCTCGACCAACTGGAAGTGCTCGGCCAAAAATACCATTTTGACATCCACACCCCGTTTGAGAACTTACCCCATGAAGCACGTCAGGTATTGCTGTATGGCTCCGGAGAAAAAAACCCTTCTGCCGCTGCCAAAACCACAGGTCGCAGTCGTCCTTTTGAAGGGGTCATTCCCTTCTTGCAGCGTCGCTGGCGTCAACAAGGCAGCGATGAGCGGGAGCAATTGTTCCCCTATCTTGCCAAGGGGGTTTGCCCCACCTGTCAGGGAGCACGGCTGAGGCCGGAGTCCCTGGCGACTACCATTGCCAACATGAACATCTACCAGGTGAGTAGCCTGGATATCGCCCAATTGAATAGATGGATACATAGCCTCGGTTTTCCGCCCCAACAGAGACCTGTGGCCGACCAGTTATTGAGCCAGGTAAGCCAGCGGTTGGAGTTTCTAAGCCAGGTAGGGCTTTCCTACCTTAGTCTAGACCGGGCTTCCACTACCCTGTCAGGGGGAGAGGCCCAGCGTCTCCGTCTCGCCACCCAGATAGGCTCCAGACTGGTGGGAGTTCTCTACATCCTGGATGAGCCGAGCATTGGTTTACATCAGCGTGACAACCAACGGCTTCTGGACACTCTCAAAACACTTCGCGATCAGGGAAACACCGTACTGGTTGTTGAGCACGACGCTGAAACCATTATGACCGCGGATCATGTAGTTGATATTGGCCCTGGTGCGGGTGAGCAGGGTGGGCATCTGGTTTTCAGCGGCGAGCCGGCTTTACTTCTCCAGCATGCCGACTCCTTAACAGGGCAATACCTCTCCGGCAGACTGAGCATCTCTGTGCCACCGCGCAGGCGTAGCCCTGAACGCGGATTTCTTACCATTGAAGAAGCTGGCGCCAACAACCTACAAGATATCACCGCATCAATCCCCATTGGTCTGTTCACATGTGTAACCGGTGTGTCCGGCTCGGGGAAGAGCACGCTCATTCTGGACACCCTCTATCGCGCCGCTGCAAAGCTGCTGCACCGGGCCTGGGAATTTCCTGGCACTCACCGTCGCCTTCGAGGACTCGAGGCACTAGACAAGGTTGTTCATATTGACCAGTCCGCTATCGGTCGCACCCCCAGATCTAACCCGGCCACCTACACCGGAATCTTTACCCAAGTTCGAAATCTGCTGGCGCAGGTGCCGGAGGCTCGGACACGGGGATACCGGGCCGGGCGTTTCAGTTTTAATGTCAAGGGAGGCCGCTGCGAAGCATGTGCTGGTCAAGGTATTCTCAAAGTCGAAATGCTCTTCTTGCCCGATGTGTATGTTACCTGTGATGATTGCAGAGGCCTCCGTTTTAACCGAGACACCTTAGAAATAATCTATAAGGGAAAAAACGTCGCTCAAATACTAGACATGACCATGAACGAGGCCCACCGTTTTTTGGGTAACATACCTCTCATTAAAGGTAAGCTCTCCACCCTGGATGAAGTTGGGCTCGGCTATCTTAGACTGGGACAACCAGCCACAACATTATCAGGTGGCGAAGCGCAGAGAATCAAACTGGCTCGGGAACTGAGCAAGCGCAGCACTGGCAAGACCCTGTATCTCCTGGATGAGCCCACCACCGGTCTTCATTTCGACGATATCAAGAAGCTGCTCTATGTACTCAATCGCTTGGTGGAGGCCGGCAATACAGTCGTGGTTATTGAACATCACCTGGATGTTATCAAGACCGCAGACTTTGTGATCGACCTTGGACCTGAGGGGGGGGCAGAGGGAGGCAAGATTGTCGGCAGCGGTACACCTGAGGAGATCGCCCACATTCCTGAATCGCATACCGGACAGTACCTCAAGAAAATATTAAAGTGAGGAATCCAACACTAGAGGACCCGCCTTGGAGCTGCACCTAGAGGGGGCTTTCAAGTTTTTCCTTGATGCGTGAGTCTGCTGGAGTAATGGAGTGGTGGTGCATTGGAAAATCTCAAATTCCAAGCACCAAATCACAGGGTTTCAGGTGTCGGGTGTCAGGGAAAAAAACAAACACACTGAAACCTGAACACTGAAACCTGAAACCTCTTCTACTGGCAAAGCCACCTACCTCTGACCTGGCGCATAGGATCAGGCCTCTGGTGGAAACGAGCTAACTGAATTCTCAGCCAACGCTTGCCTGAACCCTAACGTTGCAGGCCTAGACCGCGGAAAAACGCGCTAGAGCGCGGCAGATGTGGTTGCGCACAGTCTCGGTCAGGACGAAGCGTACTTCACCGTACGTTGAGATCCTGGCCGAGGCGAGCACAGCCGCAGATGGGGTGCTATGGCGCGAGCGCAGCGATTTTCACCGGTTTGGGTATGCAACGTTAGGGTTTACTTCCTCGACATCTATAATCAACGTCTGCAGGGTCTGCAGCAACTCAGGCGCGACCTCCTCCGATTTAAGATAGTTCAAGGCTGCTCTGGCGATGAATTTTCGGGCCTCACTGGAAATTTTCACAAATCGAACACCCATACCACGCGGCGAGATGTCATCATCAGGGCCCCATCTATTTGACCAGGTCACTTCCGCTCTCGCAGTTAAGGTCTGGTCTGAATTGGGAATATCTATGGTTAGTTCAAAGACTTCATTGAGTTTTAACGGTTTTTGACAATGGATGAAGACTCCATTTGGGGTGACATTTGATGTTACCCCATCCATCGTACCTTGGTCGGTCTTTATCACAGCCGGCCATTTTATTTCAGCTCTGGGATAGTCACGCTTTTCATTACTCACAAATCACCTTCTTTGTTGTTAGCCCGGATATTTCATGAATCGCCTGCTGCGACCGCGGATATGGCCGTCCTCCCCTGCGTCCTCGGGTGTTCAACCCTGCGACGTACCGTTCAGGTACGCCTCGGGTCCAACACCCTGTGGGTGCCCGGTGGCATACCCATCTTCACGGTCTCGCGACTGCAATTAATGAAACATCCGGGCTGGTAGTTTTTTCCAGAGTATTCCGACACACCTATTGCTGTAGTTAGATCCACGCAGTTCAAGAGGTAACACGTAATAAGACAAGTAGATAATTTGAGAAAAACCCCCATCAAACCGGGCGCGGATGGCTGATGGGGGCAAGTAATATATGGTGTAGAGTTAGACAAGGAGTTGCAAACGCTACATCTCCTTGCTTAGGCAGGAAAGATGCCAAAGGTGGGGAAAAGCGGGCAAAGCCTTTAAACACAACAACTTAGCTGAGATAGTTTACATTACTAGAGCTTGGTAAAAACGCCAGATTTGGCGAAAAGGTCAAAGGAGCGTTGGTGAAACCGCCAATACAACATCTAGAAGGCTTTATATCAAACTCTGCCAGTATAACTACTATATGCGCTAACAGCATCTCAAACGAAAAAGTGTAGATTAAAGTATGTAATGTGAAGTTTCAGGTTGCCAATACAAACTTCGATTAGAAACGCTGAAAAAAAGAGGGGCTGGAGCACTACGCTCCGCCCCTAGCTATTGGTTGAATAACTATATCCTTATTTATTGTGGATCACAATCGACCCACCTCCTATTGGCTGACCGTTTTCGTATCCGGAGCCCTCGAAAAGGCGGAGAACTTCGCCATCACCTTGATTGAAACTTATTTTACCGGCATGCCCACGGCTTGTCTGCACTCATCCACAAGCATTTTACCCATAAGCGGCTCTATTTGGGGCCATACATCTTTCCGGATGGCTTTGGCAAATGCCTTTAATTCCGCATCTGTGGGCACAAGGACCTTCAGGCCGAAATCCTTTAATTTTTGACGGTAATCCTCGTCTTCTTTCAGAAAATAATCCCAGCGGCCTTTCACCTGTCGCTCCGCGGCTTCCAGCAGGATTGTCTGGTCCTCTTTGGAGAGCTCGTTAAAGAGCTTGAGATTCATAAAAAACCACCAGGGCTCCAGATAGTCGTTGTACTGGATCCACACCCCCTGGATATCTTTGAATTGATAGCCCTGGAATGGCGGGCCACCGGATTGGCCGTCTGCCACCCCCCGCTCAATGCCACTAAAGGCCTCGTTGTAGGGAATTGTAGAGGGAATATAGCCCAAACGTTGCCAGGTCAGCTCGCAGGCTTTCAACGGCATGACCCTGATTTTCATCTTGTTGGGTTTCATTTCCCGCCAGCCATCCGGTACTTCTCTTGTGGTCACACCCGCCCAACCGACGGGCATGAGCGCCAGGCCCTTTATTCCCTGATCCACCAATAAATCATCCACCATACTATTGACCCAGCCGCCTCTCTTGTAAGCTTCCTTGGCCTCTGCAGTGTTTGTGAACAGGTAAGGCATATAGTAGCCAATGTTCAGTCTGGGGTCATGGGTCGGGGCAAGGGGCTGCAGTGCCAATTCATAGTCGCCCCGCATTACCCGTTCATGGCATTCAACCCAGTCACAAAGCGTGCCGCCCGAGTAAATGGTAATATCAATGCGACCATTTGTTTTTTCTTTTACCTCTGCGGCAAAAGCGAGGGCCCTTCTGTGAAAGTCGCTGTCTTCAGGCATAACTTGAGTCAAGCGCCATTTGTAATTTTTGGCAGATGCCGGGGGCGCCCAGACGCCTCCAAGAGCAATCGCCAGTCCTAAAAAGACACACATTAAAATTTGCCACTTTCGAATCATAATTTCCCTCCTTTTTATGGTATGGGTTTTACGAATTATCCAACCTGTCGAAATAAATTTTAATTTAATTCAGATTCGGTTTCACCATATTCCGTCGGCCGATAGAAAACATATAAAATCATTTCAACAAGTTAGCCCAATTTTTCATCCCTGCCGGGCAGGCTCGGCTTTAGTTGCATAGTTCTCTCAGGTGAGAAGCATGGAGGCGCGGGAGCGGAATTTATATTACATCCCTTAATTCACACTTTCAGATTCTGGAGTCTTGGCACAAAATGTTGAGGTAATACTTTCTAGGTAGGGACTAAGTACAATTTAGCCAAGAAGTAATATTTGGTGGGTTTGAGGATATGAGGCGGATGTCTAAA
>JBFFBS010000175.1:0-7729 GCA_041560295.1 Syntrophobacteria bacterium
TACTTCAGGTATATAAATCTAAGAGAGCAAATTTCATGCCTATCATGGAGTTCACCACGTTCGCTCGCGAGAAAGGCGAGAAAAGGAAAGACGACAGAGTACTGAGGGAAGATTGTAGATTTAAGATGTGAGAAGGCATAGAGCATAGAGTAAGGCACCCTGTACCTTGTACCTTGTACCCTGTGCCTTAACTCCTGTCTCCTGACTCCTGACTCCTGTATTCTTCGTTTCTTACCGCTTACCCCCTCGACTTAATTACCACCACCACGGCTTCTATTGAGCATGTCTCCGAGATCAAACATTATCGCCCCCAAGGAACGGTCAGCCACGTCGTTCCACTCAGGCGGCAAGTCACGGGCAGCTTTGAGCGTAAAATGGAGCGGGAATTCTACCTGCTCACTTTTGTTCCCTTGGCAATCAAGGAGCGTTATCCTCAAGGTGAGACCCATAAAGCCTAGTCGGGTGTAGTCAGCCTGAGCAGGGGATGGTGTCCGCAAGAAAAAGTAGCCGTTCATTTCCGCGCTGTGCTCAGCCCTCAGCGGTGCGAATGTACTCTTGAAGGGACCACTCCCTCCCCGCATGAGAACCTGGATCATTTGTTTCATGTCCCCATCCGGGTCTTTGGCACGCAGGTAGACTCTCCACGTCGCACCCGGGCGAATTTGGCTGGGGGCATAGGAGTCAAGTATTACTGGCGGCTGCCCCTTGCCCGATGTCGATATTTTTTCACACCGCGTAAATGATGCACATCCCGAAATGAGAATGCACAAGGCCAAAAGGAGATAGATTTTCTTGTTCATAGGAGATACCTCAATAGATTATGGCGCCAGGTGATAATTGACCAGAAAGTAATTACTCCGGGGATTCTAGTCAATTAGTTAATTGGAGAATTGGAAAAGTAGGGAATTAGAGAATTAGTGAAATAGTAAAATCGGTTGCGGTTCACCGTTCACCATTTATGATTTGACCATTTGACAAATTGTAGTTCTTTACACTTAGCGAGCGCAAAAAGAATGCAAACACTCTTGAAATCGGGGTAAAATGCCAAAATTCGTCTAGAGGACTATAGCTTGTTGAACTACAGACCGTCTCAATTATTGTTTCTCCCTCCGTGGAGGCCATTGAACTCATGAGGGTGTGGAAAGCAGTAACTCTTATTCTATGCGGGTTGGCCCTCGTTTTTCTGATCGGAGCTTTCTTCTTTGTGTTCAATCCGCTCGGGCTTGGTCCGGAGCCAGATGAAGTGCTTTCCCGGAGTTTTTTTGCCGCCCCAGCAGGAGACCTTGACGACCTCGACCTTCTAGTTGACGGAGAGTTTGCTTTCAAAGAAATCCTTTCCGCCATCGATGCTACCGAGTCATCCATCTTCGTGCAAACCTTTATATGGAAAGACGACTATATTGGAAACCAGGTAGTTTATAAGCTCAAGGCTGCGGCAGACCGCGGTGTTTCGGTGACTATTAGGAAGGATTTGCTGGGGACGGTTTTTGAACTAGGTGACATGCTAAGGGGTAGACCGAGTCCTGTTTTTACTAAATCAGGTCTGAAAGGATACGACAACATAGACGTTGATACGGAAATGTCCAATGATACTGACCACAGCAAGTACTTCATAGTGGACAACCGGGTTGTCATTTTTGGCGGCATGAATATCGCTGATGAATACCATACCAAATGGCACGACTACATGGCAGTGATTCGAAGCAAGAGATGGACAAGGGCCTTTCAGGAGAAAGCATTCAAAGGCTCTGCCTGGCCAAACCCGGCACCCTTTGTGATAACGGTAAACGACAGAAATGTTACCGAGATCCGTACCGCCCTCATCGAAATGATTGACAATGCCAAAGAGAGCGTCATTATTGAACACGCCTACTTCTCCGATGACAAAGTGATAGGGGCCGTGAAGCGGGCAGCTGCCAGAGGGGTTGGAGTAGATGTAGTGCTCCCCAAAACACCGGACACTCACCTTCATGCGAACATGGTGACCATAAACAAGCTGCTCGAAAAGAGTCACCAAAAACTCCCGAGGATTTTCTTATATCCGAAGATGAGTCACGCCAAGGTTGTGTTGACCGATGGGGTGATAGCATGCGTGGGCTCTGCCAATCTGACCCCCAGGAGCATGATTACCAGTCGTGAAATCACTCTTTTCGCTCATGGCAGGCGCGACGAGCGCTTCATAAAGGAGCTGCGTGATCAGCTGGAAGCTGATATTGCCCTGAGTGAACAGGTGTTGAAGCCCTTTGACCTGAGCTTCACCAACATGCTTAAAGGAATGGTGGGAAAATATTTATGGTGAGCTTGGGAATCTCATGGCACAATCCACACCGCAGCCCCTTTAGCCCGGTGTAGTACTTTTGTGGCAACTTGACCCAAGGGGAGTTCCCGAATTGTAGACAACCCCCTGCGTCCTATAATGAGGGCGCCGTAGTTCCCTTTACTTGCTTCCTCGAGAATATCACCTGCACGGGTTTGGCTTCGCAATTTATGTTTAATCGAAATTCGTGTCTCTTTCACTCCAGCCTGCTCGAGTCTTTTCCTGTAAGAATCAAACATGCTGCAGATATCCCTCTCCACCTCTTCCAATAGCTTGTTTTCTATCTCTTCGCCCCTGGGCGTGCAAACATCAAGCAATTGGAGCTTAAAGTCTCGGACCACACTGAAGAGAGTTACTTCAGCACCAGTAGCAGCAGCGAAAGTTCCAACGTAATCCACCGCCCTGCAACAATTTTCAGAACCATCCACTGCGAGAAGCATCTTTCTCAAGCGGATATCACCCCCAATCACCCATACTGGGGTGTTTTCGACCCCCTGGGCAATCTTGTAGGAAACGGAGCCGGGGAAGAGGCCTTCCATCTTGCTAGAGCCCCTTCTCCCCAAAACCAAAGCATCATAACCTTCAGAGCTCTCAGAAATAATGTCACGGGCAATTCCCGCCAGTCGCTCTCTGTGTATTATATTAATGTCCTCTTCCTTAAAATCGGCTTGGAGCATCAACGTTCTGGCTTCATCTAAGAATGCCTCGGCCGCCTCTTCTTCATTTTTTTTCCATTCAGTGTACTTTGCCCGCATCTTCCTCTTAAAAAAGCCACCTTTCTCAAAGTCCCAGAATGATTGAGGTGCTCTAGATATGACATACATCAGGCTAATCCTGGGGTTCACTGCAGCGCAGTTCTGGGCAACATAGCTTACTGCCTTGAGTGAATGAGGCGATCCATCTACAGCGATCAGAAGTTTTTTTGATTTTATCATCCTTCGTCCTCCATCCCATGTTCTCCGCCCCCGCCTTGGCTATCCTGGCTTAAATGAAGGCGATCTTTAGATCAGAACAGACAGAGATTCTTCAAGATAGAGAATTTCTCTTTATTTTGACTTTGTAAAGACGAAAGGAGGGCTCCAGTACTATTCGATGAAAAGCTGTAAAAGGTGCACCCGCGGTAGGACTAAAAGCCGACGGAAGAAGTAGTCTGTATGGAGGTAAGTGAGGTTGCTATATTAAGTAATGCTAAAAGCTTGAGTTCACACCAAGCCCAGGAAGTCTCAGCTCAAATCTTATACTCCCGATAGAACAAACAACGTTCTATTAGGAGTCAGACTGGCACATTTTTAGGTTCATTTCTTTCGCCGAAAAAACATGACTGGTTGAGGTTGAGAAAGGAGACCAACTTACAGTCAGAATACAATCAGGTCAGCGATTCGGTCAATACAAAAAACCACTATTTTTTAGATCAATCGGATGGCTCAAAGAGGGAGAGGGTACGGGGCAGATTTTAGATTGTAGATTTCGGATTGCAGATGTGGGATTAAGGGATTTCGGATCTCGGAGTTCAAAGAAAGCAGAAAACGAAGATTCTACTGTGGGAGCGGCTTTCCCCGCCCGCCTCGCCTGAGCGGCTCGCGATGGCGGGCAGGCAGCCGCGATCTTGCGATTTGAACGACTTCAACGGTTTGAACGGTTTCTACGATTTACCGCTTACCAATTACTCCCTCAAACGCGTGGCGGAATGTTCTGATTCAGCCGGAACATGTTGTGCGGATCGTACTTGTTCTTGATCTCAACAAGGCGTTCGTAGTTGGCGTCGCCGTAGGCGGCACGAACCCGCGCGTCTCCTTCCTCCCCGGTCAGAAAGTTCACGTTGACACCGCCGGTGGAGAATTGCTGCATGTCCGACCAGCATCCCCGCGCCCATGCGATCTGTTCGTCGGTGTGCGTGGGGTCCTCCCAGGAGGCGGCGACGTTCAGCACATAGGCGGCGTCTCGATTTCCTGCCGGCGTGTCGGTCTCGCCGAAGCGTGCCAGTGCACCACCGAGTTGAAAGACCAAGATCGACGAGTGGGGCGAGCTGATCTTGGCCGCATGACCCATGAGAACGTTACCAGCAGCCTCCAAGAACTCGGGCAGGTAGTGGGATTTCCAGTAGTAGTGGCGTCCCGGGGCCATGGCAACGTCGAACAGCGTCTGGTGAACCTTAAAGGGCTTTGCAGCTATGGTATCCGCCAGTGGATTCCCGAACTCTTTTAACGGCAGCACGGCGCGCTCTCCGTCTTCCAGACTTCCGGAGTGACACACTGCGATCCCCACGATGGGCTTGCCATGCACCTCTGGAGGCAAGAACGGTGCAGGTGGGGCCAAACGCAGGGTCAGAAGACAGCAAAGCTCTTCTGGAGCGGTGGCGGAGAATTCGCGAAAGAACCCCACCACTTCGCGAGCTTTTTCCATTGAGTGAATTACTATCCCGGCGGTGACCTGCGGCCCCACCGAATAAGCCTGGTACTCGAAGGAAGTGACAATGCCGAAGTTGCCCCCACCTCCACGTAGTCCCCAGAACAGATCGGAATTTTCTTTTTCGCTCGCAGTGAGGAAAGAGCCGTCAGCGGTCACCACGTCGGCGGAGAGCAGGTTGTCACAGGTATAGCCGAATCTGCGCGTGAGCCAGCCAAAACCTCCGCCCAGGGTCAGCCCGGCAATCCCGGTGTCGGTAACGATGCCTGCGGGCACCACCAGTCCGAATATCTGGGTTTCTCGGTCGAGGTCGCCCAGGTTGCAGCCCGGCTGAGCGCGGACCGTGCGGGTTTTGAGATCCACGTGGAGGCCCTTCATTCGCGATAGGTCAATGGTCAGGCCGTCATCACAGAGAGCGCTTCCGGCGATGTTGTGGCCGCCGCCTCGAACCGAAAAGAGCAGGTTGTGCTCGCGGGCGAACTTGACCGCGGTGATGACGTCGGCCGTTCCACCGCAGCGGGCGATGAGAGCCGGCTTCTTGTCTATCATTGCGTTCCAGACCTTTCGAGCGTCATCGTAGCCCTCATCTTTGGGTTGGATAAGCTCACCACCCAGATTTGCCTTAAACTCTTCTACGGTTGCTTGATCAATCATGGGGCCCTTCCCCTTGGAGTCTTGTTATCTGGCTATAGGATTGAAGACTGAAACGAATTAGTCTGTAAGCAGCCTAAAAAGTTCAATTATTAAAATGGAACCGCGGATCAATCTAAAGTCAATAAGAAAAACTACTATGGGCATAGAGTTCACTACGTTCACGGGCGAGACAGGCGAGAAACGCTAGAAAGGCGAGACAAGGGAAAGAAGGGAGATTGTAGATTGCAGATTTGGGATTTTAAAAAAAGAGAAACAGAGATTCTACTGTGGGAGCGGCTTTCCCGCCCGCCTCGCCTGAGCGAGAGCGATGGCGGGCAGGCAGCCGCGATCTTGCGATTTCTACGGTTTTAACGATTTGAACGTCTTCAACGAGTTCAACGGTTTCTAAAGTTTCCCGCTCACGGCTTACTGCATACCATTTACGATTTTTTCCTGGGTATCCTCTTTTTGGGCAATTTTGCGGGCTCGATTTTCCCCAGACTTTGAAATTGTATTCTACTGGCAGCTATCCTTTCACTGACAGGGTCGCTAGCTGACCAACCTTTTCTGATTAAATCCTGGCCATTTTGTTCGATCATTGTGTCTATGGATACTTGATTGCGGCCGTTGACCTTGCTGTTGTACATAAACAGATCCGCCCTTTTTATCGCCGCCTCCACCGTATCCTCGGGCCGTACCACCGTGGCGCCAATAGATACAGTAACCTGAATCGTGCCGTATTCAATATCGTGACGAGAATTTTCCACAAGCAGGCGCAGCCTGTCTGCGAACGCATATAATTGAGTTATATCTACATGGGTGATGATTGCAACGAACTCCTCGCCGCCATAGCGCCCCAAGAGATCGTGAGCCCTGAGGTTACTCGAAAGTGTGCGGGCCACCAGCTTCAAGACCCCGTCTCCCACATTGTGCCCGAAGGTATCGTTGACGATTTTAAAGTTGTCTATATCAAGAAAAAGCACCCCACATTGCCACCCGTATCGTTGCATTTCATTAATTCTCGACTGCAGCTTCATGTCGATGCAGCGCCTGTTCGCCAATCCAGTCAGCGGGTCCACCAGGGACTCTTTTTGGAGTTGATCGATTGTCTGAAGAAGTGCTGCCTTTGACGAATTGTCGCTGAAGCTCTGAACAGCGCCTACAATACGGCCACTAGAATCTCGTAGCGGAGACACACGAATGATAACGGGCAACCGGTGGCCGTCCTTGTGTCGAAGATAGGCCTCAGCCTCACGCTCAACGCCATCCATGATAGTCTGCGCGAGAAGACACCCTGCTTTACACAAATTAACGCCATTGTCGTCGATATGCACAAGCAGATTGTCGGAGCAGCTTCTGCCCACCGCTTCAGAACTCTCATAGCCGGTAATCTTCTCTGCACCCTTGTTCCAGTAGGTTATCCTCCGGTTCATGTCTACGAAATAGACGCCATCGTGGAGGCTATCGAGGATACCTCTGAAAAAACCGTCTTCTTCGCTCATGACACTACCCTCACGTTTACCCCAATAATTCGGGATAAGATATAATTAGCAAGAAAAGTGCCGATATTTACATTGCGGATTGAAGAAAGGCGCAAGGCTCAGGGAAAGACGACAGAGGGCAGAAGTCAGAGGACAGGGATCGGAGGTCAGAGATCAGACGTCAGAGGTCAGGGGGCAGCTTTTCAACTAGGAACTAAACACTAGGAACTAGGCACCGTTTTTACGATTTATACGACTTTAACGATTTAAACGGTTTGAACGATTTAAACGGTTTCAACGACTTCAACGGTTTCTACGATTCACTGTTTACTGCACACCGCTTACTGCTTACGGCTCACTGTTCACCCTTTATTCTCTTTACCTCTCAGCAGATTTTTGTTAAGTCTGGGAGGTAGCATCTTCACCTGACACACTCTTATTGGACATTCCAGGCTCCTGGAAGGTATTGGTCCCAATGGCTTTTCAGACAGACGCATTCTATCATTTGTTTTTGCTGTTTGTTTTCTCCCTCGCGGTTTTCCCACTGAAACGGAGCAGCCTCGTCGCTCTGGTACTCGTGGTTCCAACATTAACAGAAATTGTACAGTTTTTCATGCCAAGCCGAGTACCTGATTTTATGGACGCATTTCATGGGTATCTCGGCATCATCCTCGCCTATTGCCTTGTGCAAATGTGGAGAGAGATAGCGCCGGTGACTAAAAAGATTGCGGATTTCGGATTGCGGATTTGGGATTGATTGACGCAAAGCGCAGAGCGCATAGCGAAAAAAACCAGAGATCAGACGTCAGAGGACAGAGGACAACTAGGAACTACAAACTAGGCACTAGGCACAAAAAAGAAGGAGTCAGAAGTCAGAATCCAGTAGTCAACA
>JBFFBS010000176.1:0-7687 GCA_041560295.1 Syntrophobacteria bacterium
GATAGTTTTTAATCAGGCTAATACCCTCAATGATGACGTCATATACTTTCCACTTACCGTCTTTCAGATACACCCGGTAAAAAATTGGGATCTCTGCTGATTTCGTAAGGATGTGGGTTTGGACTTCGGCTTTTTTTTCCGAAAGCATGGTTTCTTTATCAAAAGTTACCTTCTCGTCTGTGTACGAAAGAATTCTGTCCATGTAAGCCTTTTCCAGAATTGATCGGTAAAGCTGGATGAATTCCTTCTTCTGGTCACCGTTGAATTTTCGCCAATTTCGACCAAGCGTGAGTCTGGAAAGTGCTACATAATCAAACATTTCATCGGCAATAGCCTCAATTTTTTCTTGCTTGGCTTCTTTGTTGGCTTCGCCTTGTAGAGCCGGATCGCGCAGAACTTTGAGCACTTCGTTGACATGTCCCTCAACAGTGTCAAGTGGCACACCCGCATCTACATGAAGCGGAATAATCAAAAGTACTAGGAGAATGAATCCCACACGTAGTTTTTTCATGGCTCACCCCTCATATCAGAAATTCCAAATCTCAAATCACTATCACTAAGGTTTCGGTGTTCCCGCCTTCGCCTTAAAGGCTTCGACGCGGCAAGCAGTTTTTCTCGCTGCCGCTTAACTTGAGACAAAATCTTCGACAGGTTTCAGTCTTGAGTTTCTTTTTCCTGACACCTGACACCCACTATTTTTCAACGTCTCCGAATGCATATTTGCTGATGAGATCCTGGATGTCAGTGGGCGATTCGGTCTCGGTGATGATTCCGCCCGGTTGTAGTAGTTCGTCCGTTCCACCGCCGGGATCGATGCTGACGTATCTGTCGCCGATCAAGCCCTCCGTTCTTATCGAGGCGATGGCATCATCATAAATCCTTATCCCCTTGTTAATTCTAAATTCCACCACTGCCATCTGATTCTCTTGATCCATGGTGAGTTTATCCACCCGTCCAATTTCAATACCGAGCATCTGTATGGAGCTGCCGGCTCGCAGGCCGGACACCGAGGTGAACCGGGCAAGAAGTGAATAAGAGTCGTCGCCGAGAAGGCCGACATTGCCCAGTTTTACGGTCATGTACCCCACACAAAACAGCCCGATGACCACAAAAATGCCCACCGCAGTTTCCATGGCATATTTCTTCATTTCTGTTTACCTCCGCAGCTCGCACTGTACGCGTGCGATTTCTTCCTGTCTAAATTTGGCGAACTCTATGATGGATTCCATTTCTACAAAAGGCTTCCTATGGGATTGCCCCGAAACAGAACGCTCCCTTCATCCGGCGATAGCAGACCGATGATGTGCTTGAGAAGCACGCTCTTGCCCTTACCGCTCTTGCCTATGATAGTCGAGACCTGGCCTTCGTAGATTTTCAAATTGACCTGATCGAGAATGGTTCGAGAACCGAATCGTTTGGTCACATTTTTGAATTCGATTAGTGGGGTTTCCATAGGTATTGCTAAATGAGAAATGAGGTTACAACATAGTCCGCCACCAGAATGAGCACGCACGATAGGACAACGGCTGAGGTTGTCGAAAGACTAACACCTTTGGCACCGTAACTGTCCGTGCGCATGTGGGTGAAATAGCCCTGGTAGCAGCAGACAGTGGTAACAATGACGGCGAATACCAGGGCCTTGATAAAACCGTCGGTGACGTCCTGCATCTCCACGCTGGACTGGACGCGGTGAAAGTAAGTGCCGGCATTTACACCCAGCAGTACAACCCCGGAGAGAAAGCCGCCAAGGATGCCGATGAGGTCGAACAGGGCCGTGAGTAAAGGAAAGCTGATGATCGAGGCGGCAATTCGTGGGCTGATCAGGAACTTAAGCGGGTCAATACGCATGGTATCCAGGGCGTCGATCTGCTCGGAGATGCGCTGGATACCGATCTCTGCGGTCATGGCGGAGCCTGCCCGAGCGGTAATCATAATGGCTGTGAGCACGGGCCCCAGTTCCCTGACCAGAGAAAGGGCCACCAGTGTGCCGAGCGCCCCTTGGGCGCCGAACTTAACCAGGGCATGGTAGGATTGAAGACCGAGGACCATACCGGTGAAAAAACCTACCAGCATGATGATGGTTATGGACTTGGCGCCGATGTAGTAAATTTGTTGAATGATAGCTGGTATCTGTTTGGGCCGGAAGATCATGATACACGCCTTACCGAGAAAAATGGTTGCGGCTCCCATGTGATCGACCCAACTGATTACTTTCCTGCCGAAACCAGCAAAGGGACGGGTGAGAAAGGTGCCCGGCTGTCCGGTTACTTCGTTTTCACCCGGATCGTGATCATGAACATTCGTAGTCACTTAATAGACTCCCCTTGTGCATGGATTGTCGGTCTTCGGTATCCAAACCTGCCTTTCACCGGTCAAAAAAGGTATGTGGATCCGGACGAAATCTTCAACTGGCAATGGACAAAGAGAAGGTGGCAACAAAAACCGCATCAGTATAGCCTAAATTGCTCCATACTGAAATCCTTATGTTCTGTCCCTGCATGTTCAGGCCTTCGTCTGCGGGGGCAAAAGCCACCACCCTAGGGAGTCAGGAGCTCAGCCCTCTTGCTTGGGGGTAAACTCGAACTTTTGTCCGCCCACGCTGGCTTCCGCCATCAACCCTCCTCTGGGCATGGTGAAAACTGCCACCCCGTGGTCATAACTTGCGTCTTTGGAAGCCCCCTCCTTCACGGCGACTGCTGATATCTGGGCGTTCAGTTCAAAGTTTCCCTGCTTAAAATCATCCAATGCCGCTTTGTTCTTGAAAAAGATGATTTCCATGAAGGACTGGCCGCCAATCTGGGCACCCACCGTTATCTGAACAATGCTGGCACGGCCAATATGCCTTGCTTGTTCATACACCCATCCGTCACCGTGAGCTCCACCGACGATAAAGCCGCCTTTGCCCACCGAGGGGAAGACCACGTAGCCGTATGCTTTATCGAAGAACGCCTGCATGCTTGCATCGGCTTTCTTGAATTTGGCAATCGTTTCCTGAACGGCGCCCTTTTCTTTCTGCTCCTTGGCCGGGTCCCATCCCGCCCAACCCGAAATGCTTAGCACAATCGGCAACCAGATTGCCAGGAGCCCACAAGCCATCACTTTTCGCATAATGAATCCTCCTCATGTAATGGAGACGTTCAACAACAATTGAATGGGATTTGTCTTTGGCTGTCTCTCTTACCACGTTCTCCGAGAAGGGGTCAAATCAGGCTTTGACTTTTGTTTGAAAACAGATAAAGTCAAGCGAAGATTTGTCCCCCTAACCCGGATATTTCATAAAATATCCTGGCTAAAAAGGAGATTGCAGCAATGACACAGAGCATCAAGGTGATCGATGAGTTTGATCTTCAAGACAAGCGCGTCTTCATCCGGGTAGATTTCAACGTGCCGTTGGCAGAGGGGAGGGTAGCAGATGGCACCAGGATTGAAGCTGCCTTGCCCACTATCCGGTATGCCCTGGATAAAGGTGCCAAGGTGATTCTGGCATCCCATCTTGGCCGCCCAAAAGGAAAAAAAACTCCTGAGCTTAGCCTCAAACCTGTGAGTGTGGCTCTGGCTGACTCCCTCGGAATACCGGTGAAGCTGGCGCCCGATTGTGTGGGTCCCGAGGTTGAGGCCATGGTTGCGGCCATGCAGCCTGGAGAGGTGCTGCTGCTGGAAAATCTTAGGTTTCATGCAGAAGAAACGAACAATGAAAAAGAATTCGCCAAGGCCCTGGCACTGCTCGCCGAGGTCTATGTGAACGATGCCTTTGGCACCGCCCATCGAGCCCACGCCTCAACTGCAGGTATGGCAGCATTCGTCCGGGAACGTGGAGCAGGCTTTCTGCTCAAGAAAGAATGCGACTACTTGGGCAAGGTCTTGGCAAGTCCGGAGCGCCCTTTTGTTGCCATTTTAGGAGGCGCCAAAGTCTCCGATAAGATTCCGGTGATTAGCAGCCTGTTGGAGCTGGTGGACTCACTGCTCATAGGTGGCGCCATGGCGTACACTTTTTTACGTTCTTTAGGTCAGGAGACGGGCGAGTCCCCGGTGGAAGAAGACCAGCTTGCCCTGGCACATGATCTGCTCAAGAAAGCTAAAGACCGGGGGGTGGCTCTCTTGTTGCCTACTGATCATGTTGTGGCTGACAAGCCGGAAGAGGGGAGGGTGGCAACCACAGTTAAGGGTGACATTCCTGCCGGCAAAATGGGGCTTGATATTGGCCCGGAAACCATCGCTTCTTTTGAAAGCGAGATCGCCAAGGCCCGCACGATTTTCTGGAACGGGCCGCTGGGAATGTTTGAAAAACAACCATTTGATAGTGGTACCATGGCTATGGCCGCTGGACTGGCAAAGAGCGCAGCTCTTACAGTTATAGGGGGTGGTGATTCGGTGGCCGCGGTCAAACGCTCGGGACAGGCTGGTGCCATCTCGCACATTTCCACCGGTGGCGGGGCTTCATTGGAGTTTCTGGAAGGGAAGACGCTTCCAGGTCTGGCCGCCTTGGCTTAAGCAGAGCGCATAAGGTATGCGGCGAGACGGGCGAGACGTGAGGTCGAGCGAGACGAGGTTGAGAGGTTAGAGGACAGAATACTGATGACAGAAGACAGTAGGCAGCCCTTCGACTCCGCCCAGGACAAGCTTGCAGCCTCCAGCTGCTAGCTGCAAGTCTCGTCTCACCCCGTCCCCGTGTCACTTAACAGGTGCTCCATCACACGTCTCACATCTCATATCCCCAATCCGATATCCGAAATTCCAAATTCGAAATGTGCTTTTTACTCTATGCTCCATGCTCTATGCCCCATGCACTTTTCCCTAGATGCCGCGTTCTTGTTTGACAGCATCATATGCTTCCTGGATCTCGCGAAATTTATTTTGAGCAAACGTGGTAAACTCTTCAGGCAGTCCCTTAGAGGCGATTTTGTCCGGATGGTATTCTTTCACTAACTTTCTGTATTGTGTCTTTATTTCTTCATCTGTAGCAGTACTGTCAGTTTCCAGAATGGCGTAGTGTTTTTCAAAATCCGGGGCGTATTTGGACTTCAGTTCTCTGTATTTTTTCTCACTGAAATTGAATATGCCAGCAGCAGAGTTGATGAGTCTTTCTTCACTGCCACTCAGGATGCCGTCAGCAATAGACAGTCTGAGTAATACATCGATCATGAGGTCCAAAAGCTGAGGCTGGTGTTGGAATTCTTGGTAGAACTGGGATGCAAAATCTTGGAATGGAGTTGGAGAACCAAGTGCTGTCTCGAAGATCTCGGCAGCAAATCTCTTACTTTGAGGGCTAAGATTTAACTCATGCGCCATAAAATCTTCAATGGTCTGTATCTCCTCGGGTGATACGCGGCCATCTGCCTTGGCCAGTTTTGCCAACATTGAAAATGCTGCAACGAAGAAGGTCATCTGCGCCTGTTCGTGGTACGAGAGCCGCTTCTTTCCCTCTGTGTAGTATTGTCTGTTGTTCGCATCAAAGGTGTGACCTAGGGCAATTCCTGCAACTCCACCGATAGGGCCACCCAAAGCGAATCCAATGGTGCCTCCGAGTATTTTCCCTAGCCAACCCATACCTGCTGCTCCTTGTCTAGCCCGTAATCAACTTTATTCAACATTGAAAACCTGGTCCTTAGGGCCAGGTCAGAGTTCAATGGCTTTACCGGTAGAAGAGGTTTCAGGTTTCAGTGTTCAGGTTTCAGTTGTTTGTTTTTTTCCCTGACACCTGACGCCCGACACCAGAAACCTTGAGATCGGGTCCTTTGGGTCCGGTTTTTTGCTACTCTGGCATGGAATTTTGGTGGCTGTCAAGGTGGGTTCGTCAGATCAGAGAGTTTCTTAGACCTCGAATAATAAAAAACCCCACCGAACCGTGTTGCCTCAAGACGGGTCTGCTGCGGCTGAACGATGGGGAAAGGGGATCAAACCATAAGCAAGATAGAGAGGATTAGAATTAAAGATTCTTGTTTTGCAGCAGCCGCCGTAGAACGGGCTGCCAGAAACAAATTTCATAGAATCGACAAGCCTTGAGCCAGTGACCGCCAAGCCGACACCACACATGTAAAGGATGCAAGCTGTGTTGTAACCATTTCTTCATTCGGATTCCCTATCTTTTTTCCAAGTAATTTACTGAGGACAAAGCGGTGGCTCAATGGGGTGAAGCGTGTATTTTGTGTAGATGGATAGAGTATTTAGTAATGTAGTTTGACCGATGTCGCGCGGGAGCCTGCGGTGTTTAATTAAAGAGTCGAGCCAAAGCTCCGCAGTTTTTTGGGAAATGATTAGACTACAAGGAGAAGCCTTGTGAGTTTTCTAGTGAAACCGGTTTCGGCGAATCACCAAAATTGGCCAAAAAACCACAATCGAATTGGCCAAAACGTCAGAGAGATGGCAAAGTCCTACCCGGTTTTCCGCGAACACGACGCTAGATCTACTAAGCTGCCCCTGCCAGGTCCTTTGGTTCAAAGTCGTGGCACTTGTCGCAGATCGACTCAGCTTCTCTCTGCATCACTATGGCATGTATGCCGGAAAAGCTGGCGGGTATATCCCGACTCACGGTCTCGAGATCTTGGCATATTGGGTAGTGCCTGCAATCTATGGGTTTTCTGTAGTCTCCCATGATATGCTCCATTGACAACTTCAGAGCTTGTCATGCCAATAAATCTCCTGACTACCCAATTGTTGCAAACACAATGCCAAGCCACAAAAAAAAACGGAGTCTATGACTCCGCTATGACAGATGTTTTCTTGACGCTACACCTTGACCCCGTGCAAGCGTAAGTAAAGTGTAGATTAACGTATGTATTGTTTCCTCAGTCCGGTAAACAAACTGAACTCTTTGAAGAACCTGCCTTCCGCAGCGGATCCGACTGCGGCGAGTTGATGGGCGCTAATATCTACGTCTACGCCGCTGACGTTTACCTCGTTGTTCAGCTTGGTTGACCTTTATGCTGCGACCATTAAAAACCTTACCATTCAGAGCCTTGATCGCCTGGTCAGCTTCCGAGTTGTCTGGCATTTCCACAAAGCCAAACCCCTTAGGCCGTCCTGAGAACTTATCAGTGATGATTTTAACACTTGACACTTCGCCGAACTCAGAAAAGGCATTTCTCAGATCATTCTCTGTGACATCATAGGCCAAGTTGCCTATATACATATTCATAGAAGCAATCCTCCATTAACGTCCGTTCATTCAATGTGCACTGTCAAATAATCAACCGCCCACATTGAACAATAGCGATCAGTCAACTCTCCACTAATATTTCGATACTCAATACCCCTGACTGCGCATAATCTGGTTCGCTTTCCCAGGTAAAAAAAACAAAAGGGCATCTCGTCTGATCTCGGCGAGATGCCCTTAATAAGCGTGTTGCTGCTAACTAAAGCTTGGTGACGTTCACTGCAGCGGGACCTTTTTGGCCCTGCTCCACATCAAAAGTCACGCTGTCGCCATCGTTGAGAGATTTGAAACCGGTTGCGTTGATCCCTGAGTGGTGAACAAATACATCCGGACCTTCCTCTTGCTCGATGAAGCCGTAGCCTTTGCGCTCATCAAACCACTTCACAATTCCATTAGCCATTGTGACACCCTCCTTTCAAAGAAATTCTCATAGTCCCAAACTCGAGGTTGCCACTTTTGACAAATGGATCTTCCCCCAGAACGAAACCGGGCCGCCAACAAAGACGGCCCTTTATTGATTGGCTGGACGATAAC
>JBFFBS010000177.1:0-7545 GCA_041560295.1 Syntrophobacteria bacterium
AAGAATCTCTGGAATGGGTGTTTCTTGCCATTGGCGCACCGCGTAGCTGGGACTCCCAGGTCCAACCAGAAAAAAATTCGCCTCCCGCATGGCGTGAAAGGCCTGCTCCGCCTCCAATGGCGTAGACCTCTCCCTGGACTTAAAGGAAACGATGGACATGTCTTGTTGCACATGCTGGCGGAAGTACTCTGTGGCTCTTTCGGAGAGATGGTCCACATTGAGCTGAAAGCCTGCCGGTGTATCCAGGAATATGGCTTGCGGTGGCCCGGCCAATCCAGCCAGCAGTTCCTTATGGACCTCGACCATGGTCGCAGTGAGTTCACCCGAGCCCATGAGTGCTATGACGCCCTTCTTCGTTGACATATGAGTACCTTATCTCAGGGTGTCAGGTGTCAGGGGAAAAAAGCTGAAACGCGAACACCGAAACCTTAGTAAATGAGCAGCTTACCTTGTAAGCTAAGACACACTATGTGGGCTTGTCAATGTTATCAATAAATGTGGTTTGCCCATTGCCCACCGGGCTGAGGGCTGATTTTCAATTCCGGCTGCACACCACTCCCCTAAGTATATCCATAGAGATGCTCTAAAACCAGCAGTCTAACCCGGATATTTCCCCTATGATGAAAGGAGTGCGCAAAAGATCTGGCGTAGAGGGGACCCCCCATTTGTGAAAGAATGGTAGTGGGGCTGAGTCTAACAGTTATCACTGAGGAGATGGTTATTCCCAGGAAGTGGAACTTAAGAGCAAAGCGTTTTCGTTTAATGCGGCAGTTTCAGAGCCTAGTTGTCGTCTGACATAGTTACCGTAAACCCAGCCATCAGTGATCTCATTAGTCGATATTCGTAGCCATGCTCCTCTTGTTTCTTTAACTGTAATGACTTCTCCTTGAAACAAAACACCAATACGCTGATGATTGAAGCCCGGCTTTTTTCTTAGGCGTAACCGATGAGACGTAACCACACCTTTGTTTGATTCTCTGAACTTTTTCAAGGAAGAATCATCAGGAGCAGGCGAGAATTTGCTTATCTCTTCCTTGGGAATTACATCATTTTCTAATTCGCAATTTCTAATTTTCTGATTTTTTTCAACCAACTCATCCAGTATCATTTTAGTGGCATACGTATTTATAAACGTCTCTTTCTGCAAAATGGACATCGCACTTGTTATAACCGGAGAGCAGAGTACTACTGAGCCCAAGACCGTAAAAAAGACGCCAGGAGCCAAATTAGCAATTCTAAATCGCCATCCTTTCAGGTCTGAAAATATATCAAATGGTCGGTTTGCCCCTATCGTAAAAAGACGATAGCCAAGATAGATGCAGAGTATTCCTCCCAGTGAAATAAGCAAGACCTCGAACATTTTGAGCGAACTTATAATTTGCATAGCACCACCTCAGAAGTAAGTGAACTTAGTCGCGTGTCCCGGAATATGCGAGACTTTCGGTCAGTCTTGACCACTTGCTGGAAACTAACCATCTGACACATTGAAGTCAACTTTAGCCGTGCAGCAAGAGGGGATGCCCGTGAAATCGGGACTTGTTTTTAAAGGCGGTGAGGAAGTTAGGATTTAGCCGCTTCTTTAAACTGGGAGTGTTAGAAGGGCTTGGGGGACGATCAAAACTTTTAATTCATTCCGGCCCATCTTGGAGACAGCAATCCGAAAGCCTTCGTCCATGTCTGCAGCCGGAATCATGTGGAGCTGGCGCACCACGTCAGGTGTCTCGGTCCCAACAATGATGACATGGTTCTTTTCCAAGACTTTGGCCATGACAAAGGCCCGTTGGGCCCCGGGCGGGTAGCCGGTGCGCCTTAGTTCAGCTAGCAGAGAGACCATATCGATACCGCTTCGCATGGTTTCCAAAAAACGTCGCTCACCCTCCCCCTGCCCCGCCCCTTCCGGCGTGGGAGCAGGGACAATAAAAACGGACCCATCTCTTACCACTGAGGTGGGGGCAAAAAAGAGTTGACTGGCAGCCCGGCTTGCCTGATAGAGGTTCATATCTTTGGGGAAGCCAACCCCAGCCACCACCACATCATATTCTTGTTGGATGGGGACTTCATAGAGCCTCCTGGCAGCCTTGACCAACTCATCGAACGTATCTTCCGGCGTACCGGCCAAGATGGCCACTGGTCGTTTTTGATCATCCTGGACCACGTTAAAAATAAAGTCCAACCCCGCGCGCCGGGCCGCCTCGGTAACCGCCTGGTGAAAGATGTTGCCCTCTATTTTGCCCAGCCGCGTCCCCGGGTGATCAACCATCTGGGGACCGTGGGTGTGGGCGATCATTGGTTCCCCGGCCGCACCTATGGCGAGAGTCTTGGGACCTCCTGAATAACCGGCGTACTGGTGGGGCTCAACAATCCCGGTGCTAATCAGCAGATCCGCTTGGTAGGCAATGCTATTTACTGAAAGGGGAATTCCCCTTTCCGTGATTCCCAGGTCCTCAAGTCCGGCCAGATTGAACGGTTCATGGTCCAACACCCGGTAGCGGTCAACAATCGACTGCCCGAGCTTGATGACCTTTTCCTGCGGCGTGCTTGGCCGGTGCAGGCCAGTGCCGCAGAGCAGGGTAATGTTCTCATCACGCACTCCAGCAGCGTGCAACTCGGCCAGGAGTGCGGGAACCAGAATATGCTCCGGAGTATTCCGGGTAATATCAGTGAAAACAATACAGACGGTATCGCCCTGTTTAGCAAGTTCACGCAACGGTGGGGAGTTGATGGGATCAGCCAGGGCCTCGTCAATGGCTTTCTCTACGTCGGCTAGCGGCTCCACCAGGCGGGAGGCTGCGTAGGTGCCACGCATATTTTCTGGCAGCTCAAAGTCTAGATATGTTTTACCGAATGGAATGCGGTACATCCTTGTTTCACCTCCCCAATTCTTATAACCTGCAGAATGTAGATACGCAAATGTATCATAAGAACGGATTTAGTTGGTCTAGATGGAGAACATGTTTTTTGTAAATCTAATAATCTTCCCTTATATTAGTAAGAAGGATTCGCAACATGACTTTATCGGGCAAAATATTTTAGCCGCAGACACACGCAGACATTAAAAACTTTTTGCCTGGGCGACCTGCCCAGTCAAAAGCTTCATGACTTTCAGGCAGAAGCATTGATAGTATCGCGAAGCGATTGAGGTTTTTGCCTCCGCAGGTCGCGGAGGCAAAACTTCTGCGTCTGTCGAGCGACCCTGAGCAACGTCGAAGGGGAGCGGGCGGCTAAGTAAGTAAAGAACACACAGAAGATTTATCATGTCCAAGTTTCCACTAGCAATGGCTTTTCTCGCTGCGCTCTTGTTTGGAGCGGCAACACCTGCAAGTAAGAAACTATTGCAGACACTGCCTGCTTTTCAGCTGGCCGGGCTGCTTTACTTGGGCGCAGCCCTCGGGGTTATTCCGCTGATTGTCAAGGAAAGGAAGTTTTCTTGGCCGTGGAAATTGGATCGCACGACGGCTCTTCGCCTCTTGGGTGCCATTAGTTTGGGTGGCATCTTCGGACCGGTTCTTCTACTGTTCGGCCTCAAACTGGCATCATCTGCCTCGGTGTCCCTTTGGCTCAATCTGGAACTCATCGCCACCGTTCTTTTCGGATATCTTGTTTTCCGCGATAAGCTGAGCCCCCACGCCTGGGTTGCTACCGTGGGAACATTGTCAGCAGCAACGCTCTTGTCCTTATCCGAGGGTTATGCCGGCGTGCAAGCAGGTCTCCTGGTGACCTTGGCCTGTTTGTGCTGGGGCTTGGATAATCACTTTACCGCACTCATCACTGGCATCACCCCTGCACAGACAACACTATGGAAGGGGATGGTTGCAGGTATTATTAACCTGGTTATCGGCTTGCAGTTAGATGGGTACAGTGCCACGGTCTCTTTGACTGCTGCGGCTCTTCTCGTTGGTGTTTTCTCCTACGGCATAAGCCTCTTACTCTACATCACCTCAGCCCAGAAACTTGGTGCCACTCGAAGTCAGATCATCTTTTCCAGTGCGCCATTTTTTGGGGTCATCTTGGCCGCAACTTTTCTCAAAGAACACATTTCATTGGCTCAAATTATCGCCACTTTGGTTATTATAATCTCCTTGGTGTTTCTCTTCTTTGAACAACATTTGCATACCCATCGACATGAAGCTACTGTGCATGAGCACTGGCATAGGCATAACGATGGCCATCACGATCACTTGTTCCCGGGAACGCCGCCCGCCACCTACCACAGCCATCGGCACGAACACGAAGCAACGACCCATAATCATCCACACTGGCCTGATCCTGATCATAGACACGATCATAATGATGATTGAAAATGTGAGATGTGGGATGTGAGATGTGGGATTTCGCCCTTTGTCTTCTGTCTCCTGCCTGCTTTCTTTATTAAATCCGCAATCCGAAATCCGGAATCCGAATTCTTGAATCCTCTTGACTATACCGGTGAAGATGGTAATACTTTTATAACGTGGGTAGAAGCCCATTCCACTGCCATAGATTGCTAACATAGCATCGCTGTTAGGTCACGAAGGCTTATTTGAGCTCCGAAGGGTGAGGCAACGATAAGCTTGTGTGACCTTTTTTTGTTGAGTTGAACATTACCGAACAACGGTTGAGGTTTTAACTATGCATATATCTGAAGGAGTACTATCTGCCCCTGTGCTTGTTACCGGAGCGGCCCTCACGGCAGCCGGGGTAGCGGTGGGGCTAAAGAAGATGGATTATGAGAAGATTCCCCAGGTGGCGGTATTGACCTCGGCTTTTTTTGTGGCCTCCCTTATCCGGCTGCCGGTCGGCCCTTCCGCTGTGCATCTGGTATTAAACGGCTTGTTGGGACTTGTTCTCGGTTGGGCAGCGTTTCCGGCCATTCTCGTAGCGGTTGCTCTCCAAGGGCTGCTCTTCCAGTTTGGGGGTTTGACCACTCTGGGCGTCAACACCTTTATCATGGCCATGCCTGCCATCCTCTGCCACTACCTTTTTGGCCGGAGTATCGCCCACAAACACTCAGGGATGGCTATGGCCTTAGCTTTTGCCTGCGGCTTTTTTGCAGTCTTGCTTAGTTCTCTCTTGTTGGCTCTCTGTCTAATATTCACAGGCGAGTCGTTTCTCCAGGCAGCTAAGATTCTTGTGCTGGCGCATCTTCCTGTGATGGTTCTCGAGGGAGTAGTAGTAGCTTTTTGCCTGGCTTTTCTCATGAAAGTCAAACCCGAGCTCCTTGGAGCAACACATGCTGCTGGATAGGAAGCCCCGGCTAAACTGGGGAGCTACCATAACCGTGTTGGCTCTTGGCATAGTCGTGGTTTTGCCAATGGTCTCACAAGTCTGGGCCCATAAGGTTAACGTTTTCGCCTGGGTTGAGGGGGATACGGTTTTTGTGGAAGGCTATTTCCCCGGCGGCAAAAAGTCACAAAACTCATTGGTGGAGGTATTCAATCCTGCTGGCACCAAACTCTTGGAAGGCAGAACAAACGAAAAGGGAGAGTTCTCTTTTAAGGTCCCGGAGCGGACCGATTTAAAGATCGTCCTAACCGCCAGCATGGGACACAAGAACGATTTCATTATTCCGGCAAGCGATTTTCAAGAAGTGGAATCATCGTCATCCATTCCGGCGCAGTCGTTGGCAGAGAGTGCAAAAAAATCAGCCCCGCATCCCCCTGACCTGAGCCAGCTCGAAGGAATGATCGACAGAGCTCTGGACCGGAAGCTTGCCCCGGTGATCAAGCTCATCCGCGATACACGTAAAGAAGGCCCCACTATCTCGGAAATAGTGGGCGGGATAGGATATATCTTCGGCCTTTTTGGATTAGTGATGTATTTGAAGAGTAGGAACGAGAAAAGGAGTCAGGAGACAGGAGACAGGAGTCAGGAGGGGTAGATTTGCTTTCTGTGTTTTTTAAATTCGCAATCCGCAATCCGCAATCCGCAATCCGCAATTTTGTTCCTTACGCCTAACCCCCTAGGGTTGCTGACAGCTGGTAGCTGAACATGCATATTGATAACTTTGCCACGGGAGATTCCCTTCTCCACCGTCTTGACCCTCGAGTCAAGATCGTAGTCGCCGTCCTATTCTCAGTGGTGGTGGCAGTGGCGGACAGGCACAGCTGCCTGGCGATGGCTGTCTGCTTTTCCCTTACCCTTTTGTTTCTCGCCCGCCTTTCCCTGAGAGAGGTTTTTTTGCGGCTTCTGGTAGTAAACGCTTTTATTGTTTTCCTCTGGCTCTTTCTGCCCTTCACCTATGGCGGAGAGAAGCTCTTCAGCATCGGTTCTCTGGATGCTACCCGGGAAGGAGTTATCTACGCCCTGCTCATAACTGTCAAATCTAACACCATCGTTCTCGCCTTGATTGCACTTCTGGCCACCTCACCGATCGTTACCTTGGGTCATGCCTTGAACCACCTCTATGTTCCAGACAAACTGATTCATCTGCTCTTCTTCACGGTTAGGTACCTCCAAGTGCTTCACTTGGAATATGATCGGCTGCGTGATGCCATGAGGATTCGAGCTTTCAAACCTGGCACGAATGTGCACACGTATAAAAGTTTGGCTTACCTGATTGGCATGCTGCTCATTAAAAGCTTCGATCGAGCTGACCGTATCCGTAAGGCCATGCTCTGCCGCGGATTTCATGGCAAATATTACCTCCTTAGCCACTTTGAATTGCAGAGAGTGGACGTGATCATGTTGGTGATCATGATGCTTCTCGTAAGTGGTATGGCGTCATTGCAATGGATAATTCTGAAGTAATCATAAGGTTCAAAGGTATCTCCTTCACCTACCATGACAACCAGTCCCATCGGCCGGTGCTGGACGATCTTAATTTGCAGATCAGTCGTGGTGAACGGGTCGGCCTGATTGGCTCCAACGGCAGTGGAAAGACTACGCTCTTTCACCTGCTAATGGGTCTGCTCCGCCCCACTTCCGGAGCAATAGAAGTGTTCGGCGAGGAACGCCGAAAGGAGAAAGACTTCAGAGTGGTCAGGGAGAAAATTGGGCTGCTGTTCCAGGATTCTGACGACCAGCTTTTCTGCCCCACAGTAGCGGAAGACGTGGCTTTCGGTCCGCTGAATCTTGGCAAGAGTCAAGAGGAGGCTTTGGCGATCACTGGCGAGGTACTGGAACGTTTGGGACTGGATGGATTTGAGGACCGTTTGACTTACAAGTTGTCGGGGGGAGAAAAGCGGTTGATTTCCCTCGCAACTGTTTTGGCCATGAAACCCGAAGTACTTATTCTGGACGAGCCCAGTACAGGGCTTGACGAAGACACGGTGGAGCGGCTCACGGAAATATTAAGAAGTTCCGATCTAACCTACCTTATTGCCTCCCATAATAGTGATTTTCTCTCCAAGACCACCGACATTGTCTACCGCCTGGAGCGGGGTAAGTTGGCTAGCCAGTGAAGCTGATTTGGCAACTCTCAACATCTTGTGTCGAATTGAATTTTAGAAAAGTGTGAATTAAGGGATGTAATTTACAGTTTGCCCCCCTCGTTTTTGACCTAGCCGATCAATCTATAAAATGGTGGTTTTTTGCATTGACTCGTTTTCGGATTGTGCTAGTCTCATA
>JBFFBS010000178.1:0-7529 GCA_041560295.1 Syntrophobacteria bacterium
AGCAGGCTCTCCTTAAACATGCACAGGCCTTGCGAAGTCGAGTTCGCGAGTTGAGCCAGAAAGCCTACTGGGATCAGTTCCCGAAAACCCCGGAAGTGGTTGTAATGTTCGTCCCTGTCGAGGCTTCTCTAGGGGCCGCCTTCCAGCACGATGCTGAGCTCTTTGAGTATGCCATCGACAACAAAGTCCTCGTAAGTTCCCCGGTGGTGTTGTTTGCCCTTCTTAAAGCCGTCGCCTTCGGTTGGCAGCAACAGCAGATCGCTGAGAACGCGAAGCAGATAGCGGATCAGGGAAAGACGGTCTATGACAGAATACTCAAGTTTGTCGAATACTTGTCAGGAATGGGGAAGTCCCTGGAAAGTTGTGTCATGAAATACAATGAAGCCATCGGTTCACTCGAAGGGCGACTCCTGCCGGCAGCAAGACGATTCATAGAGATGGGTGTAAGCGCCAAGAAGATCGACTCACCAAGGCATGTGGAATTGCAGCCTCGGTCCCCGTCACCAGCGCCAGAAGAGGACTCAGGGACGTAGAGCAAGCCCGGATTATTCATTGGTTTGCGTAGGCCATCAGATTCAATGCTAAGAACACCATTATCACTCCAAGAGCTATTCCGACTCGCACTCATCCCAACTTTTCCCTGAAGTAAATCCCACCCTCCGCTCCAGAGCGTTTCTCCTGCTCTAACACCGTCTGTAATACCTCAAGAGGCGGGAAATCTTTTACTCCATGCCCTACCTGCCCTGAGTTTGCCGAAGGAAATCTTAGCCCTCGCCACGAAATCTTTTGAGGATTTTTTAAATATTTGTAATTTATATAAATATATTTATATTATTCAAGTTATACATTAAGTTATTTACGAATGGTTCTTGGGCGAACTCGCACGTATTTTAGGTGTGAGAAGGGGAGGGGATTCTAGATTGCCGATTTCAGATTTGGGAATTGAGGAATTGAGGAATTGAGGGATGTGGGGACTGGGATGTGAGATGTGGGATACCGTTCACCGTTCACTATTTACTATTTGACCATTTGACGAATCGACGATTTAACGAATCCCTTATGGTATTGACCTGAGGTGATTCACAATGTAATCTTCGGCGATTATTGCATGCGATACTGCTCGCGACTGACGAATATTGAGAGGGAATTTTATGGACAAGAAAATCAAGGTGGTACAGTACGGACTTGGGCCTATTGGTTGCAGAAGCGTTCAATATCTGACTGAGAGGGGTCATTTTGACCTTGTGGGAGCAATTGATTCTGATCAGCGCAAGGTGGGAGTTGATGTTGGCGAACTGGCTGAATTGCCCAATACTCTCGGGATTCATGTCACTGACGATTCGACAAATCTGCTGAGACAAGTGGATGCAGAGGTTGTTGTACTTACAACTACATCAAGCTTGGAGCAAATTCGGCCCCAGGTCCTGGAAATTATCTCCTGCGGCAAGAATGTGGTTTCCACGTGCGAAGAACTCATGTATCCCTGGCAAACCAGCCCCAGCCTAGCCGAAGAGATTGATGTGGCTGCTCAAGAAAAAGGGGTCTCGGTTTTATCCACAGGAGTGAATCCCGGCTTTCTTATGGATTTCTTGCCCCTGGTGATGACCGGCGTTTGTCGAGATGTGGAAAAGGTGACGGTGGAACGCATTCAGGATGCACAGTTTAGAAGATTGCCTTTTCAAAAGAAGATTGGCGCGGGGCTTACAGTGCAGGAGTTCGAGGAGAGGGTAAAAGAAGGCAATTTGAGACATGTTGGGCTGACTGAATCCATGCATCTCCTTGCTTCTGGTTTAGGGTGGAAACTGGACAAAACAGAGGACAATGTGGAACCTGTGGTCGCCTCTCAAAAAGTTACCACCGCCAATCTCACCATCGAGCCGGACAGGGCGCTTGGGGTAAACCAGATCGGCAGGGGCTACATTGGAGACAAAGAATTGATAACACTGGTTTTTCGGGCCACCATAGGAGAGCCGGAGCCACGTGACCGAGTTCTTATCCAGGGAACTCCTAGTATAGATATGGCCATCGAACAAGGTGTTAACGGGGATACGGCAACTTGTGCCATAATAGTCAATGCCATACCTGTGGTGATTCAGGCCCCGGCAGGGCTCAGAACGATGGCGGATATTAGTCCGATATCCTTTTTTCGCTAGCTAAAGGCGAGTCTGATATGTGATGTGAGATGTGGGATGTGAGAAGGCATAGGGCAGAGGACAGAGGACAGACGACAGAGGACAGAGGACAGAAAAAATGGATATCCTGTGTGTCTTGAGACTTTAACGATTTCAACGACTTCAAGGATTTGACCATTTGACCATTGGACGAATTTACGACGACTTCAACGTTTTCAACGATTTACGGTAGTCGGACTTAGATAGGCAGGGCAAAATGTTTTCAATTCGAGAAATAATCGACATGGCCATCCAGCTAGAGAAGAACGCTGAGACCTTTTATCGTGAGGCGTTGGCCAGGGTGTCAACCCCGATCCTTGAGCCGGTTCTCGTTTGCTTGGCGGATGAAGAACGGGAGCATACAGAGTGGTTTGAGAGGCTGAAAAGAGTGGTGGAGGAGGCAGAAGCAGACGGTAAAGAGGGAGAGATTAGTGGAGCGGCTTTGAGAGGCCTAGTAGGCGATCAAAAGTTTTCACTCGCTGAAGTCGATCTTTCAGAGATTGATAACCCACAAGCGCTGATAGAATTAGCTGTCGAGCATGAGAAAGACACCATTCTCTTTTATCAGATGCTTCAGTCTTTCATTCAGAGTCCTGAGACCACCAAAGAGTTGGATGAAATAATTGCTCAGGAAGATCAACATATTAAAATGTTGCAGGAATGTGAAATTGGAGTGGTGAAGGCCTAAGAGTAGGTCGTTCAAGCCGTTCAAGTCGTTGAAATCGTTGAAATCGTAAACGGTGAACAGTGAACGGTGAACGGTAAACGGTAGGCGGTGAGAGATAACAAGTCTAACGCTCTCCTATAATACATACGTTACCAGGATTAGGATGACAAATAAGGTGAGAAATACTCCGGTGAGCCATTTTAGAAGGCGGGTCCTATCTTCCTGGGTCATAGGGTGGAAGCAGGCATAGCGCCCCTTCTTCTCCCATTCAGTGAGGCCAGGGGCCACATCTGCTTTGCCCGAGCAGTTTGTTTCTCGATTCTCTTTCAATTATTCCAACCTCTTTTACTCCTTTTTCTGTATTTTTAGTTTGGAAATCCACTGGGAAGCTGATTTTTTCGGTAAACCCTTGCCATGAGGAACGTGGATCAAATGGAGATTGGCATTGAGCCATTCCCTGTCTTCTTTGCTCATTCCGTCTCGACCCAACTTTTGTTCTTCTTCCAGTAATAGTTTGACCTTTTCCCTTTTGAATTCCCGGGTGTGAACAGCTTTCCTCACCTCGAATAGCTCTTGTCCCCGCATCAGTCCGTTTTCGGTAAAAACAAATTCCTCGAGTATCAGCTTACCAGGGCCCCAAATATCAAGATGCGCCTGGTGCATGGCAACGTAGTCTGTCAAAATTGCCTCAATCACCTCATGTCTGGAAATTTTCAGCGTGGTGCTGTAATGATCAAATAGTTTTTGGACGGGTCCTTCAAAATCCGTAGAAAGCATCACTTTTTGCCGAGCCAGATCCGTCATGGACACACCTTTGCTTTGGGCTTCGGCCTCCAATTTCTTCCAGGTCTCTTCTGGGAGTCTAAATCCCAATGTTTTACTTGCCATCGCTAAACACCTTGTATAATGGGCTGTTAACGACTACGTTAGCAAATACTATTGCTAACACACTAGTTAGCAACATAGTAAACCCTACAAAAACGCCTGTCAAGTGAAATATGTGGGATGTGCGATGTGGGATTGCCGATTGCGGATTTTTAAAGCGAGAAATGCGGGAAAGGCGAGAAAGGATTTTTAGGTAATGGGTAGTGGGGTATGGGTTATGGGTAACAACCTATCACCTATAACCCATGACCCATAACCTGGAAGACACATCTTCTACGATTTGAACGATTTGAACAAATTTAACGGTTGCAACGATCTATCGCTTACCGCTCCCCGTTTACCGTTCACTGATCTCTTTCACTATCTTCTGTGCCAGATCCATGGAGCTAGTGAAGGCAGGGGACACAGGATTGAGGATATGGATGCTATTTTCTTTTTTCTGCACGAGAAAATCCAAGACCAGTTCTTTTTTCTCCCAATCCACCAGTTGGGCGCGAATTCCAACCTTATCTGCCGGTTCGATATCGCTCGGGTGTAGCTCTTTTACGAGTTTTGCCGCGCTGTTAAAGAAAAATGGGCTTAGGTACTTCTTGGGTTCTTTCAAGGCCACATCCCTGAACTTGGGGTTGGCAAAAAAGAGAACCGCGTCTCGGTAGAGTATTGCCAACCCTTCCGCATCAATTCCCTCTATCAGACCGTAGTTCTCACGTCCTAAGGCTGGGATGGCGGTTGGTCCCAGATACACTTCACCGTGGGCGCTTCGGGTGAAATGAATGCCGAGAAAAGGGTTGCGAATGTCTGGAACCGGGTAGATGTTCCCGCGTACCAGGTTTACTTTGTGCTTTTTCAGCTTTTTATAGATGCCCTTGAAGGGAATCATGCGGAGATTCAAGCCTAGATTGAAAGCCCGGGCTACACGGTCACAGTGAGCCCCTGCCGCGTTTATGAAGTAGTTGAATCCTATATCACCATGGCTTGTAAGTGCGGTAGCGCTGCCCCTCGTACCCACGAAGGCGCAGTTAAGGAAAAATTGTACTTTACCAGTGGAGACAAGGTCAGCCTGCAAACTCAACATAACCTTTTTCGGGTCAACAACTGCGGTGTCATGAGAATAGATGGCGTTCTCTACAGTTCTGGCGTTGGGCTCTATTTCCCCGAGTTGGTGTTGGTCAATTATGTCTACTCTGGCGCCGTTTGCGATTGCCCGTTGGTGGAGTTCTTTTAAGGTGGGGATTTCTTTTTCGTTCCGGGTGACAATTACCTTTCCGGTTTCCAGCAGCGGCAGTTCTTTTTCCTTGCAGTAATTTCGCATGAGGAAGTTGCCGCTCAGACAAGATCTGGCCTTCAAGCTATCCGGGCTATAGTAAATGCCAGCGTGCAGCACGCCGCTGTTGCGCCCGGAGGCGTGTTTGGCTAAATCCTTTTCTTTGTCAATGATAATAATGTCTTGGTGTCCCTTTTGTACCAACTCTCGGGCAATAGTAAGGCCGATGATGCCACCACCAATTATGAGGATATCCGCGTTTGCTCTGGACATAAATTTTCCTCAGACTCCAATAAGCGCTAATTTATTTTGCCAACGTTCACAGGTTTCATTTATGCCATCTATGTTGTTTTGCAAGATGAACGTCGAACATCGAACATCCAACATCGAATGAAAAAACAAACACCCAATACAGAACATTCAACAGCTATTTCTGTTTCTTTTCAGCCGTTTTGATACTCGTAATGAAAAGCTTAATTAATCCATCTGTTTACTGCAGAATATCATTTAATGGATAAAGTCCTTTGGGGACTCCGCTGTCTGAGCTTCACCATGGTTTTGATAAGGTGAAGTTCCCGATCTTATCAATTGCCCCGGAACATGGTTACCTGCTCTGGTATTTGGTAGATGCTCAACGATCTTTACGATTCGCACCGAATACTCGAGGAGCCCTTCTTTCAGATCATATCTCTGTTTCTTCATCTTTTCGCATTCAACGTTCGATGTTGGACGTTCGATGTTCGATGTTCAATTTTCTCAGTCCCTCCTGGATAAGAATAACTTAATGCTTATGACCTTTAACCCTTGACCTCTAGTATACTCATCCAGATGTAAATCGGAAGAAACTTTTGCGCAGATGCTCCATTTGAGCCAATTTGCTTGATTTACGACAGGTCGAGAACGCACGTTGGATGGGGAGAAGAAGTCCCGGTGATTTTGGGTGCTTGTTGGTCTTATTGGGGGGACTAGCGAGCAAAGCGAGAAAGACGCCAGAGCTCCGCTTCATTTTTTTGGATTGCTGCCTCTTCTTCCTTACTGAGTCTATCAGCTTTGCGTAAGGCTGCCTTCTGGACAAGCAACAGCTTTTGGCCAATGCGGTCAAGAGCTTCGTTAAGGCTTGCCCGGCGCTCTTCTTCGTTCTTAGCGGTTTCAAATCGGTGCAGGGCGGAAACTGTTCGACGATGTACCTCTTGCCAATCCAGCCGTTCTCCTGCTTCTGCGAGCTGTACGCTGTAAAGCCCGGCATAGCAGCTTGAGAGTACTCCAAGGCGCAACTCTCGCCATACTTCTGCATTTATTGCCTTGAGGCGACGATGAATCTCCTCGAGACTATAGAGGTCATGGGTTTCAGGGTGAGGTGATTTGGTTGATTTACGACCCAAGATACGGGACAACCAAGGTCGTTTTGAGCCTGCCAGGGGAGCTTTTTCGGATTGGGCAAGAACTGTAGTGAGACCCTTTTCGTAGGCTTCAGAGTTGCGCCCCTGTTGGGTCTTGAGCAAGAGTGTGCAGCCTTCAGCCATTTGGAAACCCCATACGGCTCCTACGACGAGCCCCAACAAGCCGCCCACGCCGCTGTTCAGCCAGGATCCCACAGCCATGCCCCAGAGAGATCCTGAAAGAATCAACAGAAAACCGAAAAGATCTGCTAACAGTTGCTCCATCTTGCCAGACTTTCTTTTGTGTATGGTCATCTAACATATTGGATTTAAGCAACAAACGTGCCAGAGAGGGGATTGCAGATTTGAGATTGAGGAATTGAGGAATTTAGGTATTCGTTCAAGTCGTAAAAATCGTAGAAGTCGTCAACGGTGAACGGTGAATGGTAAACGGTATGCGACATCTGATATCTCACATCCCACATCGCAAATCTCACATCCCCAATCTGCAATTCTCTTGCGTTCTTCTTCTAGCCTTGATAGTAATAAAACCCATCGCAAAAACTCATAGGGGGATGACACATGGGAACACTGAGCCTCAAGAATTTTCCTGATGATCTACACGAACAGGCCAAATCTCGGGCTGCATTAGAGGGGATTACTCTTAAGGAGCTCGTTGAGCAGGCAGTCTCCGGGTATCTGGCCAGCCCCATCACCCTCGACGTCGAGGAAGTGATTGTGAAGAAGAAGGACCCTGAGGAAGCATAGGTGAGGAGAAAATGAAGGAATGTCGGCGCTTTGCGCGCAAGAATATGGATGGTGAAGTCAAAATCTTTACCAACGGGGGTATTCACCTGGGAGGGCTCAGAGATATATCAGAGGGCGGCTTGGCGGTAACAACGGCAACGCCTTATGAAGTGGGATATGAAATGTTCGTTTCTATCGAACTACCTGAGGCACTGGAAACGGTTACTGCCTTGGCCGAAGTAGTCTGGGTTGATCCCCTTGAGGCAGCGTTTCACCCAACAGGCATGGGTCTGAAATTTCTGGCTCTGAAAGAAGAGGATTACTACAAGCTGGAGAAGATCCTGGAACTCACCTAAGAGTTAACACATACCGTTCAAACCGTTCAAACCGTTGAGATCGTTGAAGTCGTTCAAATC
>JBFFBS010000179.1:0-7428 GCA_041560295.1 Syntrophobacteria bacterium
CGTTAATTGCCCGTAGCCCCAGACGGGGGTGTTTAGTAGCGGCCCTGTACCACCCGCTATAAGTCCCGTCTGCTGGGTCGCCGGGCCGACGCCCACCCTGATCGAGCCGTCACCGGTGTCAAAAATGAACCCGGGGTCGAGGGCATTGGGTACCGGGTTAGCAAACTTGGGCTGCAATGCCGGGTCGCTCAGACCGGGGCCCTGGGTGGCGCTGAAGGCCTTGGGCAGCCCGAACTTCCACGGCAGCATCAGGCCGGCGCCACTGATAAGCCCCGCCTTTATGAGTTGTCGTCTTGTGAGTTTCCACTTCTTAAAGTCCATAAGTCTCCTCCTTTTCTGCTGAGGTTCATTCTCAGGAAATGGGGCCCCTTTCCGCTTATTACAACCTCCTTTCCCTTGAAACCCTTGTCACGCGCCCGGATGGAGGACCATGCAACGGAGGCCAAAAGATGTCGCAATTGCTTAGAGGGTTGATCGACAGAGCGGCCCTCAGTTATTACGGTCCTTACAAAGTAACTAACAATTTTTTATAATGTGGAAAAAATGTTGATAAAATTAGGTGACTTAGATGCCAAATTTATACGGGAATAATTCTGGAAATCAGAGTGGTCCAATGTAGTATTTCGGGGGTAGGAATTGGAGTATTTGGGGGAGGCGCAAAGCGCAGAGCGCAAAGCGCAGAGCGTGAAATTGCGAATTGCGGATTGCGAATTGCGAAATTTAGAAACAAGGAGTCAGGAGCCAGGAGGCAGGAGGCATAGAGCATAGAGCATAGAGCATAGGGCATAGAGTTAAAGGCTCAAGGCGTAAGGCGCAAGGCTCAAGGCAAAAGTGTAGTAGTCAGTAGCCAGTAGTCAGGAGGCATAGGGCATAGGGCATAGAGTCAGAGGAAAGAGGACAGATAACAGATCACAGATGACAGAGGATTTTGTATTTTCAAATCCGTAATCTCACATCTCACATCCCACATCTCACATCCCAAAGTTTCCAGTGCTTAATAATCGTCAAGGTATCTCCACCTCTCCCCGCCTTTGCCTCTCAAATGCGACAGAATTTACCAGGGCGAGGACCTCTTCCATGGAAGAAGCACCTTTGGAAAGGAAGAAGTTTGCCCCGCACTGATGTGCAGCCTCTCGATATTCCGGGAGATCGTAATTGGTGAGGATCGCTATGGGTGTATCGGCATGATGCTCTCTTATCTTCCGGGTGAGCTCCAGGCCGCTTTCGCCGGAGAGTTCAATGTCGATGAAGACCAGGTCGGGACTGGTCTCGGTGACCTTGTCCAGGGCCTCACTCACGCTCCCGGCCTCAACGACGTCTATACCCGGGGCGTGCTGGCGCAAATGCTCCCCGAAGGAGTGCCTGAAGGAAGCGTTGTCATCGACGATTAGGGTCCTGAGCATGGTCACTCGCAGTGGGGGACGTTGGACAGTTATGGGATCCCCCCCTCACCCTTACCCTCTCCCCCCGAGGGTGGAGAGGGGATCACAGTTAGGAAGAACTTCTACTGGGAATAACAACAGACACAAAATTCTTTCAAGACAGGATACTGGAAAATGTAAATTGATAAATCCGTCGGAGAGAGTATTTGAGGTGATTTTTTGAGAGTATTTTTTGCGAAGCGCATTTCGTATGAGGCGAGAGGGGAAGTCGACACTTGGAACGTGGAACTCTCTTCTGCGTGATGGACAACGGGCTCAACCGGCTAAACTGGCTCAATCGGCCAAACAGGCAGAGTGGATACATTTTTCCCAGGTAAAATGGCTACCTACAATGGGAAATGTTTTGACAAGTTGTAGAAGATTATTGCCCAGTTCCTCAGATTCGCGCTTGAAGCGACAGTGCTTAACTAGTGGGAAATATACAACAAGAGTTTCAGAGCTTGTCTTGGCACAATTCTTGTGTAGTCACGAGGATCAGTCGGCGCACTCGTGTGAACATTTCTTGGTGAAAAGCTGGTTGATATTTCATGCACTCAAATGACATGTACCGGGTGGTTATCGCCGAAGACCACACACTGTTCAGACAAGGATTGAAGGCTCTGCTCTCCCTGGAGCCGGAGTTCGAGGTAGTGGGGGAGGCAGCGGATGGTTTCCAGGCAATCCAGAGTGCCAAGGAGTTGAAACCAGACATCATCCTGCTGGATATCTCCATGCCCCGGGTGGACGGCATGGCCGCCATCAGGGAGATCAAAAGCGTGTGCCCCGAGGCGAAGATCCTCATCTTAACAGTACACAAAACCGAGGAACATGTGCTGGAGACGCTCAAGTCCGGTGCCAACGGCTACATTCTGAAGGACGCCAGCCATGAAGAATTCTTGCTGGCCATGAGGAGTGTGTTGCAGGGCAAACGGTATTTGAGCCCCGACATCTCGGCAAGGATAGTGGATGGTTACCTGAACGGGCGAAAGACTGCCGATCCAACGTCACCTTGGGAGAGCCTGACACCAAGGGAGCGCCAGGTTCTCAAGCTGATTGCCGAGGCCTACAAGAACAAGGAAATTGCCGATTTCCTCTGCATCAGTGTAAAAACGGTGGCCAAACACCGCGCCAATATTATGAAGAAGTTGGATCTCCACAGTGCCGCAGAATTGACCGCCTATGCGATCAAGAGGGGGTTGGTGGGACAGTGACGCATAGCGCATAGCGCCAAGCGCATAGCGTAAAATTGCGAATTGCGAATTTCGAATTTACGTATTTCCTACTGGATTCTGACTACTGGCTACTGACTACTAAATTTTTGCCCTTGCGCCTTGTGCCTTGTGCCCTGCGCCTTATGCCCTAAATCTTCCATGTTGCTCGGATGGTTGTTCCTTCCCCGACACTGGACTCGATGGCAAAAGAGCCGCCTGAGAGTTCGGCTCTCTCTTTCATGCTGGTAAGCCCAAAGCCCCTTTTGGCAGTATCCACTGACAATACCTCTTCCAGGTTAAATCCCCGGCCGTTATCCTGTAGGGCCAACATCATCTCCCCGTCTGTTTTGATCAGAGAAATTGTCACCAGATCGGCTCCGCTGTGGTTGGCGGCATTGTTGAGGGCTTCTTGCAGGATCCGGTAGATAATAATTTTGAGAAAGTCGGGCACCTCGCTTTCCTCGATATCAATCTGTTTCTGGATGCTGATAACCGGGTAAGTGGTCTGGAATTCCCTGCAGAACCAATCAATGGTCGGCAATATTCCCAGACTGTCGAGGGTGGAGGGGCGAAGATCCATGCTGGTGTTGCGGACCTCTTCTATTGTCTGGCGAATCATGGGAACAAGGTTTTCCAGATCCTCAACCTGTATGCTCCTCAAGTCTGATTTGGCTATTTTGGCGAGGGTTTCTAGTCTCACTTTCATGGTACTCAGTGATTGACCGACGCCGTCGTGGAGTTCCCTGGCGAACCGAGCTCTCTCTTTTTCCTGGGCGTTCAAGAGTTCAGAGGAGAGAAAACGGAGCTCTTTCTCTGATTGCCGCAGCGCCTCCTCGGCCCACTGGCGCCGGATGCCTAAAGCAAGCTGATCCGAGATGGAAGCCAGCGCCTTCAGTGTGGTATCGGCGAGAGGTTTTCTGGCAAAAATAGCCACCACCCCCATTAATCTGCCCCCCGTAACCAGAGGGTGACCAGCGAATGCCACCATGCCCTCGCGCTCAGCCCATTCCTGGTCAATGAAAAGAGGATCACCTATGACCGAATTGGTAATCACTGGCTGGAGCTTTTGCGCTATAACGCCGATCTTGGAGTCCCCGAGAGCCACGCGACTACGACAGCCGTCGATACGTGTATAGAGCCCAGCACTGGCTTGCAGTTCCAACCTGTCTTCCGCTTGATTGAAGGTCCAGATACGAGCGAAGACAGCGTCCAGGTGTTTTACCATGGCCTCTGCGCAAGGCTGCAGTAGAGTTTGCAATGTGTCGCCCCTGGCAAGAACCATGCCTATCTCCGCGCCCAACATCTCAATCTGCATCTGCTGAACCAGTTCTTCCGCCACCTTTTTGCGCTCGCTTATGTCTTGAAGGCAACCGAAATGCCTTAAAGGTTTGCCTTCCTCGTCCCATTCGACCTCTGCTATGGAGTGTACCGTGCGAAGGACCCCGTCTTTGCGGATAATGCGATACTCAATGTCATGGGGGTCTTTCCGGTAAAAAGCTGTCGCATGTGCCTTCTCAAAAATCTTCAGGTCATCAGGGTAGATATGGCTCTTAACCAGCTCATGGCTTGGGGCTACCTCTCCGGGTTCATAGCCCCAGATGCGGTACTGTTCGTCGGACCAGTAAAGTTTGTCCTCTTGAAGGTTACGATCCCAACTCCCTATTTGAGCTATACGCTGGGCAGCATTGAGACGCGATTCGCTGGCACGGAGTTCGGAGGTGCGCTCCTCCACCCGCCGTTCGAGTGTGTCGCGAGCCTCTCTTTGTGCCTCCTCGCTTTTTTTCAAATTTCTGAACAGTAAGTCATATGGCTTGGTAAGACCGGTTTCGATGATGGCCTTGTAGATCAAGTAAAAAGATATGAGCTTGCAGAAATGCCCGAACAAATTGGAAATGCCATAAACGCTAACGTAAAAGGTGAAGGCCAGTTCGGCAGCAATGGTGAATAAAATGGATGCGACCAATAATCGCAAGATATGCCTGTCGAATGCCATCTGCTTTCTGATCAACAGGGCAATGGAGCCGACGAGTATGACAGATATGAGGTATTCACTAGTCTTCTTGAAAGGTGTCAACCCAATCCCTTCAATGAAGCAATCGGGAAAAATCCGCCAATAGAATATGGTTCCCAGCACCAGAGCAGTGACAAGAGAATAGCCAGTTAGAATAAGGCTGGGCCGCAATTTTCGTCCTATAAATGCCGGCGCTATAAGAAGGGAGAGACTTTCAATATATCTGGTGGCAACCCACAACTGGGTTGGTGCATTGGCGCCATATCCCGGCAGCACATTCATACCCTTGTAGGCCAATGTGTGGATCAAATCCAGGCCGCCGACGAACAGATAGGATATTCCGATGAAGAGAAGATACTCGTTGTCGAGAAACTTCCTGGAGTTCCAGGCAACCATGAAAATGGCACAGGCCACGACAATGCTGAAAATCTCGACCAGGCTGTGGAAAAGAAGGTAGCTGTGCAGGCTGGTTAGGTAAAGCCCGAACAAGGCCAATGCCCAGGCGAGACCAACTAAATATTTGCTTGGAATAACAGCTTGGTTTTTCATAATTGTCCTCGATTAATTATTTCTCATGGGGGACGTCGGTAGGTTTAGAAGGCTTTTGTTTCATTCGGCAGGAATCGGGAGCGGGTGAAAGTGTATGTAGGTGCTTCGGGGAGCATACGGTCAGACCTCTGCAGCGGAGCTGGGAAAAAAGATCTGTGGGGGTTGATTTCTAAAAACCTTCGAAACCTACCAACGTCCCCCTACCCTTTCCCTCCATCGGTTACCACGGGACCTTTTCTGGTCCTTTGTAACTCTTTCCTGACAGCTGCCTCGAGAGCTTCCAAAGTCCTGGCCTTGGAAACATGGCCATTGATAAAGACGGTGGGGGTGCTTCTCACTCCCATATAGGCCGCGAGCCTGATATCCTGATTGATCCTGGCAACGATCTTGAGATCGTTGATGTCCTTTTCAAATCTCTCCATGTCCAAACCAAGCTCCCGGGCAATGTCTCGAAACTTTTGCTCGCTCAAGCTGTCGCCATTCTCGAATAAAAGGTCGTGATACTCCCAGAATTTCCCCTGTCTTCGCGCAGCGAAGGCAGCGACAGCAGCCTTTTTGGCGAATGCATGCTGTCTAAGGGGGTAGTTTTTGAAGACCAGCTTCACCTGAAGGGGGAATTTCTCGAGCACCTGCTCGAGGTGAGGCGCGAGCCTCCCACAAGCAGGTCACTGAAAACAACTGAACACCCCTATCACCACTGGGGCGTCAGCCGGCCCTCTTGAAGGAGAGACCGAAAGATCCTTGTCTTGGACGGAGGGTGGAGTCTTCTGGGCTTTCCACTGAGCAAAGGCGAGATTCGGAGCGAATAAACCCAGAACGAGGACAAGAATCAAAGGCAATATGGTGCTTGTATAGGTGCGATTCATTCTCGAACCTCTCTCTAACGTTTGGCAGCTTCTTTCGTGTGGCTAAGCTGTTGGGCGATTATCTGGTTGTGAGGATCAAGTTTGCGGGCTGTTTTGAGAGCGTCGATTGCTTGTGGCCACTGGTAGCCGACTCCATAGAGACGGCCTAGGGTAAACCATAATGTCCAATCATGGGGTCGGCGACCCAATTTTCGCTTAACCAGGACAATGGCCAGGCTGGCCCCGAGGTATTTGCAGCTATCCTTGAATTTCTTCCACCAGCCAGGCAAAATAGCCCCCCCTCACCCTTACCCTCTCCCCCCGGAGAATGGAGAGGGGTTTTTTAAGAGGTCAACGCTTCTGATGGCTCAGGCTGAAACCGGCATCTTTCAACAGAGTCCAGTAACGGCGGCTCGCCTCCAAGCGCTCCTGGTTATCCACCACCACCACATGGATAACTTTTGAGAATTGCTGAACCATTTCAACCGGGCAGTAATCCATGGTCAGGAGAGATGCGATCCCTGGCACCCGTTCTTTCTGGGTTGTGATAACAACCGGCTGGGCAGAATCATTGTCCATGCCTTTCCAGAGGGTGTGGGGGACAAAGCTATCGGGCTTGTAGGTCCAGAGCAAATCATCCAGCCGTGCTGCCTGCTCTTCATCTAAAGCCATGATTTGTAATCTGTCACCCTGAGCGTGGGTGTGCTCTGCTATCTCGCAGGCCCGCATTTCCATTCGACTCGCAGTGACTTCAACAAAGATTACTTCCGTCATAGTTGCAACCATAACAAAAGTGAGACAACAAGAAAAGAACCACAAAGCACACAAAGGGGTATTTTAGATTTCAGATTGTAGATTTGGGAAGGCATAGGGCATAGGGCATAGAGCATGGAGTAAAATTTCGAATTTGCTCTTGGGGCAGGTTTCTAGTTTCGAATTTCGAGATTTGGACCGTATGCTAAATGTCCAATGCTGTATTCATTCTGGATTCTGACTCCTGGCTTCTAACTCCTCTGTTTTTTCGCTCTGCGCTTAGCGCTCAACGCCATGCGTTATTGTCTTGGTGTTCTTCGTGGTGAACTGGTGGCCTCTATATGCCCAGGTAGGCCTGTTTGACGTGCTCGTTGTCTAAGAGTTCCTGTCCGCTGCCGCTCAGCACAACGCGGCCATTTTCCAGCACATAGCCGCGGTTACTTATCTCCAGGGTTTGTTTGGTATTTTGCTCGGTTACGAGCACGGTGACCCCTTCCTGATTGATGCGCTTGAGGATCCTGAAGATCTCAGCCACCAGAATGGGAGCCAACCCCAGGGAAGGCTCGTCAAACATGATTAGTTTGGGCAAAGCCATGAGACCGCGGCCCACAGCAACCATCTGCTGCTCGCCGCCGGAA
>JBFFBS010000180.1:0-7411 GCA_041560295.1 Syntrophobacteria bacterium
GCTTGATAGACCTGGCCGGACGTTATGCGGCCGAGCCCTCGGATGCGGCTGTCAACCCAAATCTCTCCCCCCTGCATCCATTCACCGGTATTGCGACCACAGTTCTTATGGATGGAAATCTTGCCTTCTGTCATTCCGGCTCCGGTCCAATCACCGGTGGCGCCGGTCACGGTAATATCGCCACCCTGAAGGGCAGAGCCAGTGAAGTTACCCGTATCGCCTTCGATGCGGAGGGATTTTCCATAGGGGAGTCGATAGCCGAGAAAATGTAAAGTTCGTTTCATCTCGTCGAGCCGCAGTACGATTTTGTCTTCGGCAACGTGATTACACAGGGCAGCGACGTATATTCCCGCCGGCCCGGAAATGAGATAGGGGATATCAACGCCGCTGTCCAACACATAACAGAAATCTTCTATGCTGTGGGCATCGTAGCTCAGGTCTTTTATTACTTCAGTGGCTGTTTTATACGCCTCGATCACCCGGTTATGTTCCACGAACCAAACAAGGCTCTTCAGTTCCTGCTCTACTAATTTGCCATAGCCCGATGTCAATTCAGCCATGATCTGATCATGGGCAGCTGACAGCCGGTCCAGGGGTAGAGTCTTGGCCTTGGAAAGAAACTCTTTAAAGTCCTCAAACGGGTTAAACACCTACTCCTCCAGGTTCAGGTCTTTTCGGATTTCAACATAGATCGGATGGTCGCCAGCCACAGGCTCTAGGGATTCTCCTTGAAAGATGCGATAGGCGGTGGCCAGCGCCTCCTTCACGTGTTCAGCCTGCTCACTGTAGCGCTGGAAGACTTCGTTCATGGCTTCCCGGGCCAGGTGGATTTGCAGAGGGTCATTGCGCCGGTCTTTTTGCAGCAGGGAAAGGTGCGTATCTGTCCACTGCGCCCTGTGGGCCAGACAATAGGGGCCAACTGCACGCATCTCTTCGATTCCCACTGTTGACGCTTCAGTAAACCAGGCAAGCGCTTTGGCATAGTTTGACAAAGACACAGGTAAACGGTTGGAGGCGCAATTACGCAGCCGGTGGCAGAGATAGCCGGTGTAGTGACACCCCTCTTCGCATACTTCGTTGGATCGTTTCTGCCCGTGGCGGTCGCAAAATGAGAGTTCGGCCAGCAGCATTCTCGCATAGGCATTTGCGTCCTGTTCTAGGGCTATGGAACCGATTTGCTCTCGAACCTTTGTTCGACTTGTATGATCGAGGGTAGGGAGCTGCAGTGATTCTTGGAGGTGGGCCCCAAATGCCTCGGAAATGGCGGCAATTTGGGAATCTTTTTCTTCAGGTGAAGAACGTTTCTTTAAGGCCTCTTGGAGTTTCCGCTCCAGATCCGGATGGCGCAGCAGTTCCTCCTTTTCCTGTCGTTGGCTGATCAGAAAACCGTAACTGGGACCAGGATGACGAGACTCGACCATTACATCAAAGCGGTCCAGCAAAGGAGCAATGATGGTATTGGTTCCCTGGTCCTGATAGTTGGCCGTGGCAAAGAGGCAGTATTCACTGTTGCGAATCATCTCGTTGAGATATTCCCAATTGCCCCGATCCACCCCATCCAGGATCATGCTCTGTTTGGTCTCCGGCAGCCGGTTGATCTCATCCACGATTTTCACGGGAAGCTGGACAAAGTGAGACCAGACTACTTCTTCCTGCCCCTGGTTCAGTTTGCCGAGATCAGGTCTACCAATAATTTTTTCTTCTGTCTGTTCGGGGTGCCCGCCAACCTCACTTGCCCAGACGGTACCTACCGGCAGTTGGTATAGCAAGGAGCCAACATATTCAGCAGCGGTGGTTTTCCCCAGACCTGGCTCACCGATGATAAGAGCTTTACCCCCTGTTAAGGCGGTCAGGAGGGTAAAGAGGAGGGTAGAATTGAATTCTTCTTCCCCTACCCGGATATCAGGACGGTTAAAATAAAGTCGTGATTGGATAAAATCATAGAGCTCTCTAACCGTATGTCGATACTTGCCGTTTTCCATAGCTACAGTTCTCCTCCATTGCTCCTACTATATCCTCTCCGTTGGTTGAAGTAAACAACGAGGCATAGGGCAGCGGGCATAGTGCATAGAGCATAGGGCATGGGGCAAAAGATTTGATATGCTTGATTAAAACTAGTTGATCTATTTTAACGACTTCAACGGCTTGAACGCTCTGCGCTTTGCGCTGAGTGTGAAATGCTAATTGACAGTGGAACAGCTATTGCAGTAGTTATGATAAAAAGTAGAGGTCATTTCGAGACTGCCAGGAAAATTCTATCAGCATTTCACTATCAAGCCTGCGAGGGGGCGTGGATGAAAGTTCGGAACATTATGGTAACTGAATTGGTGACCTTGCACGTTGACGAAGAGTTGTCTTTGGCCAGTGACATTATGAATCTCGCACGCATTCGGCATCTGCCCATTGTGGAGGGAGAGCGTCTGGTGGGAATTATCAGCCAACGCGACCTGTTTAAGGCCTCTCTGGCTTCGGTGATGGGGCATGACTATGCTGAAACGCGAGAGCATCTCAAGTCCGTTGCCATAAGGGATGCCATGGTAACGGAAGTAATCACCGTGGGGCCGGATACGGATGTCCAGAAGGCGGGAAGGATTATGTTGGAGAAAAAGATCGGCTGCCTGCCGGTGGTTGAGGGGGATCGTCTGGTGGGACTGGTGACGGAAACCGACATCCTTCGCTGCTTTCTCATGCATTACGAGGAGTTCGTATCAGCTGACTAGACCCTACCGTTACATGGGTTTGGCTCGTTAGGTCTTTAAAGAGGGCAGGTCGGCGCGCCTTGAGTGTTGTTGAAGTTATAGAGAAAAGCAACAATTCATGCCTGGGGCAGCTTGGCCTTGAATTCCTCCAGGGCAACTTTCTCTAGATACTTTAGGTCTGCCAGCGATATTTCAGTGAATTTAACCCCAATAACACGTGGCCGGTTGGAGTCATTCTTATTATTTGACCATATCACGATTGCGGCCACTTTCATGGGTTCTATATCGGGGGCCTTGATGGTCATAAAGACTGGTTCATTTAACTCTAAATGCTCTGTGCACCGTATATGGGCACCCCCAGCACTTATGTCCTTTGTTTTTCCCTCCACCAATCCCTTTTTTGTTTCTAGCGTGACAGGCCAGTCAACTTTTATCCTGAATGACAAGCGCCTCTGCTCGCCAACCTCAAATGTCTCCACGCTACAATCTCCTTTCGCATCTCCTGCAACCGAATCTCTGGCGACTGTCTGTAGCCCGCTGCCTTGAAAAGGTGCAGACCAGGTTCGATGGTACCGGAACCGGTGAGAAGGGGCAACAAGCTTCTCGCGGTTTCAGCAGGGTTGTTTTTTTGAAGGCTGTGAACTTTCCTGAGTTCATCATTTGCCGGCAGCTGGCCCGGATGTTTCAGTCAGTAAGCAGGGTCTTCTGCGCCCATTTGTAGGTTGACCAAAAATGGCAGTCTATGCCCCTCTACACCTCTCAGCCGCTCCATGTCTTACGACACCTGATAGAGCATGTGATCATGCAAAAACTTGGCCATAATTCTTCAATTGTTTTCTCCTCCCCTCGCCATCAACAGATGCGAGGTAGATTCTCTGACAAAAGTAATTTCTACAAAAATGGTGGTTTTTCGTATTGAAAAGGGTTCCACTAGAGTTAATATTTTCTAAAGAGAGGCGCACACGGTTGCGCCAAAAGCAGAGTCATAGCAAGACTCCAAGGAGGACATAATGCTTGATGCAACTACCATAGAAGAGTTCAAGGCGAGCCTTCGGGGTGAGCTTATCCAACCCAACGACGAGGGCTACGATGACGCCCGCACGGTCTGGAACGGCATGTTCGACCGGAAACCGGCAATCATCGTACGCTGTGTGAGTACAAGCGACGTCATCAACGCCGTGAATTTCGCCCGGGACAATACCCTGCCCATCTCAGTGAGGGGCGGTGGCCACAACGTGGCCGGCACTGCCGTATGCGACGATGGCATGATGATTGACCTGTCGCTCATGCGAAGGGTCAACGTGGATAAGCGGAACAGGACGGCGCGGGTGGACGGCGGTGCACTGTTAGGTGACGTTGACCACGAGACCCAGTTGCACGGCCTGGCGGTTTCAGCGGGTATCGTCTCCCACACAGGCGTAGGCGGCCTGGCCTTGGGTGGAGGGTTTGGTTGGATCAGCCGCAAGTACGGCCTTTCTGTCGACAATCTCATCTCGGCCGAGGTCGTCACAATAGACGGCAGGCTGGTCACAGCCAGCGCTGAGCAAAATCCGGACCTTTTCTGGGGCGTCCGCGGCGGCGGTGGCAACTTCGGTATTGTCACTTCATTCGAGTTCACGTGCGCCGAGATAGGCACCGAAGTTTATTCAGGCCTGATCATCAAGAAGTTCGAAGACGCAAAGAAGTACATGCAGTACCACCGTGAGTACGTGCGGAAGCTGCCGGACGAAATGACGGTGTGGATGGTGCTGCGTCACGCTCCCCCGCTACCTTTTTTGCCGAAGGACGTGCATGGGAAGATGATAGTGGTGGTCCCTTTCGTGTGGCTCGGTGGGCAAGCGGACGGTGAGAAGCTTGTCAAGCCGATACGTGATATCACAGAGTCTCATGGCGAGGCCATTGGCATGAACTCATGGGTGAGCTGGCAGTCCGGTTTCGATGGACTCGTGGAGCACGGCGCTCGAAACTACTGGAAGTCGCATCACCTCGGGGAACTCTCCGACGGCTGCATCGACAAGATTATCGAGTTCGCCAGGAAAATGCCGACCGACGAGTGTGAGGCGTTCATCTCGCACATGGAGGGTGCTCCGAGCCGGGTGCCGGAAAACGAGACAGCCTTCGCTCACCGCAAGACACCGTTCGCCCTGAACATTCACACACGGTGGCGAAATGGTTCGGACGACGAGAGGTGCCTCGCTTGGGCCAGGGATTTCCACCGTTCCACCCAGGAGTTCGCCCAGGGTGTCTATGTAAACTTTATCAGCGATATGGGAGAGGATAGGGCCAAAGAGGCCTACACTCCCGAGGTCTGGAATCGTCTCGTGGAAGTCAAGAATAAGTGGGACCCGAACAACCTATTCCGCATGAACCAGAATATTAAGCCAACACAGCAGCAGGAAGCGCAGCCGCTTTTAAAGCGCAGCAGTTCAGGGTAACTGTCGCGGTTCCCCTAATGTTGCATGCCTATGTCGCGGAAAAACGGGCTAGAGGTGTGGGACAGTATAAGAGCAGGCCGGGCAGGCTGGTGATACGACTGGTGTCTGGGGGGGGGAGTCGAACCCCCACGGGACATGGTTCCAAGGGATTTTAAGTCCCAAATTAGGGTCATTCAGGGTCATTTAGGGATACTTCCCCGAAGGTGTATAGCCCAGCATTCAAGCGGATTTGTGGCATATGGGATGTCCAAGGACAGAGGGGGATACTTGTGGAAAGTTGTTGACCAGATGTTGACCAAGGAAGCGGTTTGACGGGTTTCGGATTCAACTGATTGGCGCATAGCCAGTGTTTTAGGGTTCCAATTCTGATTCACTGGCTTTTTTAGTTTGCAAAAAACTAGCACAGAATGTGGTAGGTAGTCCTCAAATGCAAAAGTGTGAATTAAAGTATGTAATCCACACTCCAGGGCACCAGCCTGGACCTCAGATGAATATGTTTACACTGAGCAATGGGATTATGCAGGTATAGTGAGCATATCTAAAATTTTGACGCATAGTCTGGATTAAACATATATAGCAGAGAGTCAGACTAGAGCTTTAAACACGCGACATACAAAATCTAATTGAGCCTATTCAGAAGCAGAGCTCGCAAATTGATGAGCGAACGGGCGACAATCGTAGGCTAATGTCAAATTTTTGCTAAACACTATGATTTTGGAGAAAAAGCGGAACTGAAATTCAGTTCTGCGCTTCTCTTTTGTTGCTTCCCAGCGGACTAACTTCGGTCAGAAGTCAATCTGCAGACGCGTTTGGAAGATGTTCGCATTGCCATTGTCGATAGCTCTTCCTACTGAGTCGCGATCGTCCACATCGACATAGATATAATTAAACATCCATCGAACATTTGGATTGAGGTACCAATTAAGGCCCAAGGTTACATTGGATTCCTTTCCTCCTTTGATTCCTCCATCTTCTAGGTCGAGGTATGAGTAGCGCACACCGACCTCCCAGGCTCCCCATCCGCCTTTAGTCTGGTGGAAGTTCTCTTTTGGTTTTACTCTGCCAAAATAGCCCTTGGAAGCTGAGTACTTGCGGCTCTCACCGGTGAGAAAATAACTCGCAAAGGCGTAGAAACCACTGAAGTCAAAATCTTCATCGTTGTCTAAAGTAGCGTAAAAATACTCCCCTTGCAGAGAAAAAGGGCCATAAACTAGCGCCACTTCAGGATTAATCAAATCCGCATCGTCAGCTGAAATGTCTCCTGTATCAACTAGTCTCACGCTCGTATTATGAGTCTCTGGACGGTTCCGATAACGTGTCGGGTTATTGTTCCCACTGCGAAACTGGTGGCTATAGGACAAACCGAGGTGTATGAGCTTCTTACCTTCGTCAGCGTACCATGGAAGACCTGTGACTCGAGCCGTCACGTTGTAATCAGAAAAATCTGCGAAAGCGTCTCCAGTGTCATCCACATTTTCAAAAGCACCAACGGCCCAAGTCATGCGATCCTCAAGCTGCGAGTTGTTCAACTTGATTCCTGTGTTTCTGCCTGGGGCAAAAGCGTTGGGCAGGGCCCTTTCCATGAAGGTGATGTACTTGCTACTAGTTAGTTCGTTCAAGGAAAAAGGTTCCTTCTGATGGCCTGCTGTAATCTGTCCAACTACAGGCACTTTTTTCAGGCCAATGTACACGTCCTTGAAATCTACGTCCCCTCCGGCGAAATCAAACTGAGACTTAAAGAAGGTAGAGTCATAAATGGTTCCTTCAAAATAGATCCTAGCCCTCCTGAACTCAACACCGTGCCCGCCGAAGTTGGGAAAAGCATCTTTGATGTCTTGGTCATCGCCAATCCAATTCCAATCAATCTGGGTTCTTCCACCGATCTTCATCTTAAACTGTTTGTCCTTGCTGTCCAGGCGAATGCCCTCTTTCCAGTAGACCCGAAAGTCTTTAGGTTCTTCCTCTCGCTCTTCTTTGGCCTTTTTCATGAGCTCATTATATTGTTCTTCCGTAATTGTCCCCTCGGACTTAAGAATTTCAAGGATTTCCTCTGTAACTCCCTTCTTTTCCTCAGCCACCGTGCTTTGAAGAACTATACAGAGGTTAAAGACCAAGATCGTTACAACCCCCAGCAGAAGTTTCCTTAAAGACACGTATCTTTCCATCGTTGGCCCTCCTTTTATTTTTCTCCTCATGTAATTTGACTTCATTGGGCGAGACCAAAATAGAAAAGCCTCCGTAGGGTGTAGGAACCCCTTGGAGGCTCACTATCGGTAC
>JBFFBS010000181.1:0-7386 GCA_041560295.1 Syntrophobacteria bacterium
GTTGCCCGCCAGAAGCTGACCTCCCTGGACTGCCACTTTTTCTATATGCCGCTGGACTTCTGGTGGCTGATGCAAAGGACGGTGAAGAGCATTAGAGCGAGTCTCTTTGTTTTGGTGGAGACAGACCTGTGGCCGAATCTTTTTTGGTGTTTGGCAAGGGAGGGAACTCCAATCATCCTGGTGAATGGTAGGCTTTCAGACCGCTCTTTTCCCCGTTACAGGCTGTGGCGAAGTTTCTTTTCCCAGGCTTTCAATACTATCGATGTCTTCAGCATGCAGAGCCAGGAAGATGCCAGACGAGTAGAGATGCTCGGGGTTGAGGCTGCCAAAATACGGGTAACTGGTAACTTAAAATTTGACCAATCTATGGCCAAGAGCGCCGCGCAGGAGCGGGGGGAGTTAGTCAGGGAACTCAAATGGATCCAGCCGTCGGCGACGTGGGTTGCGGGTAGTACACACCAGGGAGAGGAGGATATTATCCTCAGAGTTTATTCCCGGCTGCGCCAGGAATTCTCTGATCTTTGTCTCGTCCTGGCACCGCGCAATCAGCAACGATTCGAAGAGGTTTTCAAACTGGCGCTGCAGAGTGGTTGGCAAACTCTGCTGCGAAGCCAACTGGACTCTGGAATGGGCAGGGGAGCCCAGATGGATGTGCTTATTCTCGATACCATTGGTGAACTGGCGCGATTCTACAGCCTGGGCGATTTCGCTTTTGTGGGAGGAAGCCTGGTGCCCCTCGGGGGGCACAATCCTCTGGAAGCGGTTCAACGCGGACTGCCGGTTGTTTTTGGTCCCCACATGGAAAATTTCAGAGACATTGCCGCAATCCTGACCAAAAGCGGCGGTGGATTTCAAATTGCAGATGAGAATAAACTTTTTGAGCAGCTTCGGGCCTGGCTGGCAGAGCCGGCGGCAGCCAAAGAACAGGGTCAGAAAGCGGAACGAGCCCTTCAGCTTCACCAAGGGGCGGTTGGGCGCAATCTGGAAGTCATACGGAGCCTGTTGGAAAACGGACGGAGTAGATAAGGCTTCCTGGCAAACCGCCAACAGTGCTCATTGTGGCGGACGGCAGAAAGCCCTTCGACAAGCTCAGGACAAGTAGGCAGAGGGCAGCAGGCAGGCGAGAAAAAGCATTAAGTTAAATCGTCAATTCCTTGATTAGTCAAATGGTTAGGAATTGCCCGATTGACTATTTAACGATTTGACTAGTCGACTAATCGACGCCAACCGTATTCAGAGTTGAGCTGAATGGTGATGAGCGATTCAACAAATCGAAGAGATACTCCTGCATACCAGTCTCAGGTGAGATACGGTGGTTTTGCCGAGAAAATCTATGGGCTGATTCTGGCTGAGGAGGAACAAGCTCCGGGGATAGGAATCTTACGAATGGTCGCAACCGTGGTTGCCTGGTCTTATGATAAGTTGACTATATTTCGCAATCTTCTCTTTGATTTAAAGATCTTAAAAGTACACAAACTGAGTTGTCCTGTGATAAGTGTGGGCAATCTTGCGGTGGGGGGAACGGGCAAAACTCCCATGGTGATATGGCTGGCACGGTTTCTGTTAGAGGAGGGTTGGCGGGTTGGCGTTGTCAGCAGGGGGTACAAAGGGGAGGAAACCAAGAAGGTCTTGGTCGTGAGCGATGGCAGAAGTATCCTCGCTGGCAGTGATATCTCAGGAGATGAACCGCAGTTGCTGGCGAGGCGTCTCCCGGGCATTCCAGTGCTGTGCAGTACCAAACGGGCTTTAGCTGCGGAAGCTGCAGTGGAGCAATTTCAATGCGAGGTGGTGATTCTGGATGATGGTTTTCAACATAGATTCATCGCCAGGAATCTGGATGTAGTGATGCTTGACTCGCATTACCCTTTTGGAGATGGTTCTCTGTTTCCTCGGGGTATACTACGGGAGCAAACCACGGCCCTGAAGAGAGCCCAGGTTCTAGTGCTCAGCCGTTTCGATGGTAGCGAGCAGGCTGAACAGAGACATAAGAATCTTGTTGGGCAATGGCCGGACAAGACAGTTGTTACTGCGGTGTACCGAGCCACTCGTCTTTTCAAGGCAACCACACAGAGGGAGCTGCCCCTCAGCTCTGTGAAGAATAAGCGGCTGGCTGCATTTGCCGGAATCGGCAGGCCGGATGACTTTTTCAGGACTGTCCGTGATTTGGGAGCAGATCTGGTCCATACCACCGCATTGCCCGATCATCATCCTTTGACAGTCGAGCTCCTCGCTTCAATAGCTGAAGAGGCGTCAGCTCAGCAACCGGAGGCATGGTTGACTACAGAAAAGGACTGGGTGAGGCTACCCAGTGACCTTCCAGACAGCATGGAGTTGATGATATTGGCAGTGGAGATTAACTTGGATGGAGACAGTTCGTTGCTCAAAGCCGTGGTGCAAGACTCGTTGAGAACATCCAACCGAACGCCAAAGGATTCGGGGCAGTAAGAGAAATGAGTTTGCAGCAATTAGCAGATAAGTTTATGGACATAGCTGCAATGGTGCCGCTGAGATTTACCTGGAGACTGGCAGATTTTCTTGGGCGGTTTTGGTTTCGACTTGATACTAGACATCGATTCATAGCCTTGAACAATCTCAAACTTGCATGGGGAGACGAACTGACGGAAAGGGAGAGGAGAAACTTAGCCCGCAGAAACTTCATCCATCTTGCTAGGGTTATTCTTGAACTGCCATATATTCGAAGGCTTACACCAGATGAAATGGATGGATTCGTGGCCTTTGATGGCTTGAGGCACTTAGACGCGGCCTTGAAAAAAGGAAGAGGAGTTTTGGTTATGACTTCTCATTTTGGCAACTGGGAGCTCATGGCACTGGCCTTTTCCTTGCTTCACCATCCAATTAACATAGTAATCCGCCCCCTGGATAGCCCTTTCCTGGACAGTTTGATCGATAGCATCCGTACCCGGGGAGGAAATACAATGATTGCCAAGAAGGGTTCTGTAAGTAAAGTTCTCCGCTTGCTGGCGGCAGGTGAGGTGGTGGGCTTGCTCATTGACCAGAACCCCGCATGGTATGAGGGGGTATTTGTACCCTTTTTCAACGAGATCGCCTGCACGAACAAGGCTTTAAGCTCCCTTGCGCTCAGAACGAGTGCTCCGGTGGTTCCTGCCTACAACGTAAGGGAGCCTGACGGCTCGTATCGGATTATTGTTGAACCGGAAGTGGTCCTGGATAGAAGTGGCGACACCAGAGTTGATATTGAAGAAAACACTGCTAAATTCAACAGGGTCATTGAAAGTTACGTGCGGCGTCACCCCGAACAATGGTTCTGGGTACACCAACGGTGGAAAACCCGACCGTATCAACCGTGGCCAAGGGAAACGTGAACAAAAGGATTCTCATAGTCGCTCCCAACTGGATCGGGGATGCAGTGCTCTCTTTGCCTGTGGTGGATGGTTGCCCCCAGTTTTGGCCTAAGGCTGAACTGACCGTACTGGCTCGAGCAGGGGTAGCCACGTTATTTGAGGCCAGAGAGTCAGCTGTGCGGCTTGTAGGATATCAGAGGGGAAACGGTCCTCATGGAATCGGCAATCTCCTTGGATTGGGATGGAGGTTGCGGCGGGAGCGATTTAATCTAGCACTTCTTTTGCCCAACTCTCTGAGCTCCGCCATGGTGGCATGGCTTGCTGGAGTTCCAGAGCGGCTGGGTTACTCCACTGATGGCCGCGGCTGGCTTCTTACTCACCGACTACGGGACAGACGTAGAGAGCGTGGGCTGCATCAAGTGGATTACTACCTTGGCCTGCTTCGCAGTTTGGGAGCGTCCCAGGTGGACCGTATCCCGCGTTTACGGCTCAAGGAAGAATGTATTGAGATGGGTCTGAATTTGCTGAATGATATGGGTATCGAAAAACGGGAACTTCTTATTGGTGTACATCCTGGTGCTGCATATGGAGAAACAAAACGCTGGTTTCCGGAACGCTTTGGTGCTGTGTTGGGACGGCTGCAAAAGTCAGGACGGAGATTTCTTCTCTTGGGTGGCCCGGGGGAGGAACTGATTGCACAGCAGATCAGCAGGGTAATGGACCGCCCTCCCATTGATCTTGTTGGAAAAACCACAGTGGCTGAGGCCCTGGCTTTGGTCAGTATGTGTGGGTTGTTTCTTAGCAATGATTCTGGACTTATGCACGTGGCTGCTGCCTTGAACATTCCCCAGGTGGCGCTGTTCGGTTCCACTGATCCTCAGAAGACTGCACCTTTGAATAAGAGAGCAGTAGTAATCCACCCGGAACAGGTAAGCTGCACCCCATGTTTCAAGCGGTCCTGTCCAGAGGACCTGGAATGTATGAAGGCGATTACCGTGGATGAGGTCGCCACTGCCGCAGAGCAGCTCTTGGCTGAGATGGACGGCGGTGACGAAGAGAAGAGGGAATAACACATTTTGACCATCAAGGTGAGACGATGCATGTGGCGGTTTTTTTGGATAGGGATGGTACCATCAACAAAGAGATGGGGTACATCAATCACATAGATCGCTTTGTGCTCATACCCGGAGCTGCAGGAGCAATACGGAGTATTAATGAAAGTGAGCTTAAAGCGGTAGTGGTTACCAATCAGTCAGGAGCGGCCCGTGGCTATTTTCCCAAGGAACTCATCGATCAAGTTCATCAAAAGATGAGTGATTTGCTGGAAAAAGAGGGCGCCTTTTTGGATGGCATATACACCTGCACCCATGCGCCGCCAAGCAAAGGGAAGTCAGGAGGCTGTAGCTGCCGCAAACCGAAAATCGGGCTCATGAAACAGGCTGCTCAGGACTTGAACCTCGATCTTGAAAAGTCCTACGTCGTTGGGGACCGGTTCAAAGATGTGGAGATGGCTCGAAATGCAGGGGCGAAAGCGATATTAGTGCTGACAGGTTATGGAAAGGGGGAGCTTGAGTTCCTTGGACCCGGTGGCAAGGTGCGAGCGGATTTTGTTGCTGAGGACCTCGCAGAGGCTGTGGAATGGATTCTTTCTGATAGATCTGGCAAGGCTTCCCGGTAGGTCGCGAACTGAGATGAATATATTGATCGTTAAACTGAGTGCTTTGGGGGATGTGGTGCAGTCCATTCCTGCCTTTGAAGCACTCAGAAACCACTATTCCTCGGCTCACATCTCCTGGCTGGTAGAAGAAGATGCTGCGAGTTTGCTTCAATACTATCCGGGACTTGATGAGATAATGGTGTGCCGGCGGCGCTCCTGGCTAAGAGAACTGAGGAATCCGTTGTTATGGCCAAAAGTGTCTTCAGATATACTTCGATTTTGTGGTAGTTTGCGTCAACGCTACTATGACGTGATCATTGACCTGCAAGGGCTGCTCAAGAGTGCAATCTGGGTAGGTCTGGCGAGGGGAAGGCGCAAGATTGGCTTTGACCGAACTCGTGAGGGAAGCTGGAGGTTTCTCAACGAAAGACTGCCACCCTATGATCCTGATCAACACGCCCTGGAGCGCTATCTGGATGTGATACGCTATCTGGGAGCAGAGGTGGACAGCGTTCGGGTTCACGACCCCTGGACCCCTACTGAGGAACAGCAGCTGCAAAAAAGACTACGTCAGATAAGGCCAAACAGTGGATCTCCTCTCGTGGCCTGCCACCCCATCAGCAGGTGGCCAACGAAACTCTGGCCGGAGGCAAATTTCACCCTTTTGGCCGTTGAGTTGATAACTAAATTGCAGGCTACGGTTGTTTTCACTGGCAGCAGACAAGATCGAGATACCATTGCGCGCATTATAGAGAAAACTGGCGTCGGTGGACTCCATAACTGGGCTGGCACCACCAACCTCAGGGAACTGGCCTATGTTTACAAGAATGCCACTGTCGTTGTTTCAACCGACAGTGGCCCGATGCACCTGGCCGCAGTTCTCGGGACTCCAGTAGTGGCTCTTTTCGGCCCTACTGCGCCCTGGCGTACCGGACCGTATGGTATGATCCACAAAGTGCTGAGGGTAGACCGTGACTGCAGCCCCTGTTTCCAGAAAAGTTGTGATACTGTGGAGTGCATGACAGCACTCAAGGTGGAGGATGTTTTTCAAGCTGTGGTTGAACAAGTGAACAAGGAGTAGACGATGGCTATTAGTAAAGAGTTGTTGGATATTTTGGCTTGTCCAAAATGCAAAGGGGAGATTTACTTGAACGATTCAGGGGACGGCCTTATCTGTGACGAGTGCAAGCTTCTCTATGAGATCAAAGACGATATTCCCATCATGCTTATAGATGAGGCCAAGCCCTTATCCTAGCTTTGCCTCGGGCTTATAGGAAACAAGCTGGCCGTAAGATGACGAAAACTGTTGAAGGTAAAGCGGTATTGTGATCCCGTGAAAATCGCTCTCGTCAGGAAAAATTTCTCACCAAGAGGAGGTGGCGGAGAAAGGTATACCGTGGACTTGGCCCGAGCTTTAAGAGATTTTGGCCATGAAGTCCATGTTTTCGCCCACCGCTACGAACCGATGAAAGGAATCTCTTTTCATAGCGTGGCGGTGCCGCTTAAACCCTTTGGTCTGCAGAGCATGGTATTTGCAAGAAACGCTCGGTTCGCTTTGAGCAGGGACAAATTTGACATTGTCAATGGGCTTTCGCAAATCTATCCCCAAGACGTTTACCGCATGGGTGACGGAATCCACAAACACTGGCTGGATCAGCATCCGGGCAACACCTTCACTCGCCTTTATAATACTATCTCACCGAGGCACCGGTTAATACTCAATATAGAGAGAAAGATATTTACTCCAGGAAATTATAAACGGATTGTCGCGATCTCAAATCTATGCAAGCAGCACGCAATCACCTACTATAACGTTCCCTCCAACCTTATCGATGTGATCTACTGCGGGGTAAATTTTGACATTTTCAATAGTTCAGTTCGTAATGAAGGAGAGCTACTACGCAAGAATCTAGGGATTGACAGAAAGGCAATTGTTGTTTTGTTTGTGGGGATGAATTTTGCGCGAAAGGGATTGGCATCCTTACTCAGGGCTGTATCTCAACTCAGAGACAAAGAGAAATATCGCATACTGATTGTTGGTAAAGGTAACATAGCTCGATACATAAAGTTGGCACGAGAGCTAGGTCTGGATGGAATCTCTCTGTTTTGCGGATTCCAGGATGATATGCCTTCATTTTACGGGTGTGCTGACGTTTTTGTACTGCCATCATATTACGAACCACTCGGAAATGCTTGCCTTGAAGCCATGGCCTGTGGTCTGCCTGTTATTGCGACGCGAGAAACTGGAGCCAGTGAGTTGATCTCAAACGGGAGATCAGGTTTTGTTATGGATAGCCCTGAGGATACTCTCGCCCTGGCTACCTGGCTAGAGGTTCTACAAGATCGAGAAGTGCTTAGATCTATGGGCTCTATGGCGCAAGAGCAGGTGGCGTCTCTGACCGTCGA
>JBFFBS010000182.1:0-7346 GCA_041560295.1 Syntrophobacteria bacterium
ACACAACCGTAGTGGAGACAGTCACCTCCAAGTTCTTTTTCTTTTTCAACCAGCAGAGTTTTGGCACCAGCCTGGGCCGCCCCGGCTGTAACGGTCAGACCTGCTGCCCCCCCGCCGATAACGCCTATATCGAAATCATATTTCGCCATTAGTTTATCCCTTTCAAGTGCAATTATTCTTGTATGTTCAACATCTATGTCTTAGGAACTTAAGACTTTCGACCAGAAGTTCAAGAGGCAAAGAGATGAAAAGCGGGACACGAGCCTACGCAACCTCCTATGAACCTGAGCTTGCCGACACCTGCTGCCCGTCATCGAGCAATTTCCTCCGTTTCTCAGCAATGCTGGCAATCAAGCCCTCAAAGGATTTGGCAAAGGCCGCCACACCCTCATCGAGAACCTTGTTGGTAATAGCGTCCAGGTCGATGCCAAGGGCAGCGAGTTCAGCCAGGCGGCTGCGAGCCCCTGCCACATCAGTCTCCACAGTGGCAGCTACTGTGCCATGATCCAGAAAATCATCCAGGGTGGCCGGTGGCAGCGTATTGACCGTGTCAGGCCCAATGAGGTTATCCACGTAGAGGGTATCGGGGTAAGCAGGATTCTTGCTGCTGGTACTGGCCCACAGGGGGCGCTGCACCCGAGCGCTCCCAGTGGCTAACTTGTTCCAGCGTTCGGAGCTGAAGATCTCTCGGAAGCGACTATAGGCAATTTTGGCATTATCAATGGCGATCTTGCCTTGTATCTCAGTATTACCAATCTCTTCAAGGGCCTTATCCACAGCGGTATCAACCCGGCTGATGAAAAAGGACGCCACGGATGCCACTTTGCCTACATCACCGCCTGCTAATGCCAGCTTTTCCAAGCCGGCAATGTAAGCGGTGGCCACAGCCTCATATTGCTCGAGCGAGAAGATCAAGGTAACGTTGATATTTACACCTTCACCGATGAGGGCCTCGATGGCCGGTAGGCCGGCGGCTGTGGCCGGCACCTTGATCATCACGTTCGGTCGCTCCAGGGAAGCAAAGAGGCGACGTGCTTCGGCAATGGTGGCCTCGGTGTCGTGAGCCAACGCCGGATTTACCTCGAGGCTCACATAGCCATCGGCACCCTCACTCTTTTCGTAGACCGGACGCAATATGTCTGCTGCGCTCCGAATGTCGGACATAGCCAGGTCCTCATATATTTCTTCCACCGATCTTCCCTCACCAACCAGGCGATTCAAATCCTCATCGTAATCAGCACTCCCAGCAATGGCCTTTTCAAAGATAGATGGATTGGAGGTAACCCCCCGCAGCCCCTGATCAACTAGTTCTTGCAGTTCGCCGGACGCCAGAAGCGAACGGCTTATGTAGTCGAGCCAGATTGCCTGGCCCAGTTCAGCTAATTCATGCAGTTTTGTCATTTCAATCCTCCACGCAAAGCAAATGTAATTTTACATTATATCCGAAGAATTTGATTGGTAGGAGTATAGTCGGTGCTCGATGGGTTTTCTTACCGCAATCTAATAGATTTGGATAGTAATAGGGTCAAGATTTTTCGAAAATTACCGGTGGGAAAAAGCTGGAGTCTCGTCTACTCAAGGGGCCTTAGGTGATGCTCGACATAACCTATCACGGATAAACCGAGCAGGAGGAGGGCGATTACCGCTGCGATAAGCATCGTCTTTTTGCGACGAGCCGGATGGCGCTCAGGGGAACGATCTATAAAGGGCAGGGCCAATATCAGTCCTGCCAGACCGCCGGGGATTACGGCTGTGCCGATTATAGTCAAGGGGCCTTTAAAAATTGCCACAAGTTGGTTCAGGGAGAGGACCCACCACTCCGGCTGGGGTACATATGTTGAGTCGGTGGGGTCTGCCGGGTCACCTAAAGGTGCCGGCCAGTACCAGGAAACCAATCCCAGGACAACGGTGACTGTAATGAATAAAACTAGCCAGCGGTTGATCATGTTGGGGAGGAACGGTACTCTTTTCCGTGGTGTATTTTCCTCGCCCAGAGGACTTGATAACCCCCTGTGGTTGAGAAGATGTAAATGGACTCCAATCAGAAAAATGAGCAGACCCGGCAGGATGATGGTGTGCAGCACGTAAAAGCGAGTCAAAGCCACAATCCCGGTTCGAGGGCCTCCCTGAAGCATCCTGACCAGAAAATCCCCAAGCACGGGAACTGAAGCCATTATGCTGTTACGCACCTGGGTGGACCAATAGCCCTTCTGGTCCCATGGGAGCAGATCTCCGGTAATAATAAATGCCGGCACCACAAGCAAAACCACCACCCCGGAGACCCAGACAAATTCCCGAGGTGGTTTATATGCCCCCACAAGAAATGCTCGCAGCAGATGGAACGCCATGACAATCAGGAGCACATTCCAGGCGTAATAGTGGATTCCCCTGACAACGTCGCCAAAGGGGATGTTGAACTGGGCATAATCCACACTGTCGTAGGCTACCCCCGGTGCCGGTGAATAGTAAAACGCCAGGAACGCCCCACTCAAGAAGAGCAACGCCACCAGGACTAACAGCATAGAGCCGAAAAATCGGGTCCAGGTGAGCCCGTCGTTTGGGACCTCAAACTCTCTCAGTCGGGTCGCCAGACTGTCAAGCCCCAAGCGCTCAAGCAAGGTCTCGGAACTGTTCCCGGTTCTTTCCATTAGGGGCTCCATTGCGTCGGTGCTTATCTTCGGAAGAGCAGAATCAATGGTTTGGTGGCCTTGGAGTGATCGGCGCCAGAATCATCGAACAGGGCCATTGCAAAGCTGTATCTTTTCCTGGGGTCAAAGACCACGTCATCATCATGGCCGGTGTCGAGTTTACGGTGGAGCATGACCGTCCAACCGCTATCAGCGTGACGGCTCAGCGCCCGGACGTCAAAACGGGAACCGGACGGTTTTTTGGGCAGCCGGAAGGGGATAACATCTCCTGCTTTGAAAATTGAATAGTCGGTAATTTTGACGGCTTCTTCCAAGAGCAAGAATCCGGGAACTGAGGGTTTTTCATTTGGGTCCTGCATGTAGAGTGGTTTTGCTTTGTCCTCAGTCTGATTTTTGACATCCCCACCCTGGCCCACGTCCTTTACCCGTCCAGTTTCCCTGTAGGATCCAGAGGGTCTGCCGGCCACCGTAAGCCAAGAATCGTCGGCATAGTTATATGGATCGGACCGAGCCGCCTTCCAGTGCCACAAATCACCCCTTTCAGCTGCGGTTTGAGTGGCTAATTTCCACTGCTCCCGGTCCACGTCCGGTGGACTATGACAGGTTACAGCGCAACCTTTGGTGGCAAATTTGTTGATCCTGGTGATCTCGAACAATAGAGCAATTCGGTCCTCATTGCCTTCTTGATGAAACCACTTGCGGCCATCAAATTTCCAGGCCTCTTTGGTCACGCTTCTTGTGGGATCCAACCATTTGAAGAGGAAATAGAGGCTGTCATCTGTGTAAAGCGCCCTGGTGTATACGGTCTCTTCCGTGCCGCCAAGAAAATCTCTCCCCTTCACCGGAACAAGCACCGGAGGAGCTTTCTGCCAAACAGGGTCATCCAGTCCGGTGGGCGCTTTGTGGACGTGGGTGGCGGTAATGATCAGTTGGGCTTCTCCGCCCAACTGATCACACCCTGAGAGCCCACCACCAAAGATCAGGGCAAAGATCACCGTCAGACTGATCAAATTTTTCCTGATCATTGGCAGGCTCCTATCTTTGTGTTTCCTTAATATGACTCAGAAAATCCCTATTTTTTGAATTCTAGGGTCATAACTTCTGAGTCGTAAGAGTCCTCATCTCCTGAATCGTCGAACAAGGCCATGGCAAAACTGTACTTTTTTCTGGGGTTGAAGGCGACATCGTCATCGTTGCCGGTGTCGAGTTTGCGGTGGAGCATCACTGTCCAGCCGCCATACCCATAACGGCTAACCGCCTTGATGTCACCGCGGGAACCCTCATTTTTCTTCGGCATGCGGTAAGTGACCACGTCCCCTGCCTTAAACACGGAATAATCGGTTATTTCCACTGCGTCTGCAGCGAGCAAGATTCCATGCTTGCCCAGTTTCTTCCCCGGAGCCAGCATGTACATGGGTTTGGATTTGTCTGCTGTTATGTTTTTCTTGTCGCCGCCTGAACCAGCGTCTCCTTTTCGGCCACCTTTTTTCTCGCTGATAACGGTCACCCAGGTGTCATCAGCGACTCCCGCCGGATCGGATCGCGCAGCTTTCCAGTGCCACAAGTCACCTTTTTCGGCAGCCGACGAGGTGCCGAACTTGCCGTCTTTGGCGTTGGGCGCGCCTTCGGGGACATGGCAGACTACGGTGCAGCCCTTGGTAGCATAATTGTTGATCCTGTTGATTTCAAACAGAAGTGAGATCCGGTCTTCGTTGCTTTTAATATGTGTCCATTTTTGCCCGTCATATTTCCAGGCGCCTTTGGTCACGCTCAGAGTGGGGTCATCCCATTTGAACAGAAAGTATATACTGTCCTTGGTGTAGACTGCTTTGGTGGTCACGGTGGCCTTCTTGCCTTCGAACTTTTCTTTGCCCTCGAAGGGAACTTGGATGGCTTTGGCCGTTTGCCACACAGCATCATCTAAGCTTGCCGGTCCTTTTTTTACTCGCTTTACCGTAAGGACCTGTTTCGCAGCTCCCTCCAGCTCACCCGAGCCCAGCAGCATTCCGCCTAAAATCAGGGTCAGGGCCAGCATCAAGGCAATTGCTATCCTTCCTCTCATGAGGCACCTCCTTTACAAAGCTTGTTTTAGTTAGTATCAAACGGTTAAAAAGATCTTCAGGTTACCGTCTTCAATTTTGTGCTCCAGAATCGCCAGCGGTTTTGTCGGCGGCCCCGCTATATTCTTGCCGTTGGCATCAAATTGCCCGGAATGGCAAGGGCACACAAAAACCTCTTCTTCTTGCCGCCAGATCACATTGCAGGCCAAGTGGGTGCAGGTGGAGGAAAATACCCGCAGCTTTCCACCATCTTCAGTCTTGGCCCAGACAAATCCCCTTTGCGGCAGCACCAGCCAACCGTCCTTGACCATGAACTCGTAAGACAGCATTTCCACGCCACCCGGATCCAAATCCTCAACGGGCCCAAAGTCGATCCATTGGCCGGTCCCCTTCTTCAACGATGGTGCAATGACATAGGAAGCCAGCGGCACACCAGTGACCACCGCAGCCACACCCGTCAATGCGGCTGTCTTGATAAAGGTCCGCCGGCCTGAATTGATCTCTGATTCGAGAACTTTACTGCCCTTTGGAGAAACTCCACCTTGACTCAATCACTCACCTCCAAGCGGGGAAAAGAGTTGTGCCATTTGCGATTTTTCGAATACTTACTTTATAGGACTATTTTCTGAAAGTCTCTTATTGTCGCCCAAAATTTGACATTAGACAATAGGAGCCTTCCTGCGTTACGATGATTTTACTTTTTGCCTCAATGCGGAAATTCCTTGACACTGCTGGGAATAATACAGGAAAAGAGGAGAAAAAGTTGGAATGATGGAATAATGGAGTAAAGAATCCGGACCCAATGAACCCGGCTTTGAACTGCCCCCTGAGGGGGTTTCCATACTCTTTCCCCCTTGCGATTGATGATGCAGGTGTCGGGTGTCAGGTGTCAGGAAAAAATGAAAAAACTGAAACCTGATCCGCCTCTGGCGGAAAACCTGAAACCTCTTCCACCCGCAAAGCTGTTGGGAGGCTAACATGCTGTGGCTGAAGCCCAGATCCTCGAGCGGGAACTTTTCTCCGAAAACCAGGAAGATAAACCTCAAGAGAATGCAGAAGGAGGAGTTCGACCTTGCCGTGATTGGGGGAGGTATTACCGGAGCTGCCATAGCGCGAGACGCTGCCATGCGCGGCATGAAAGTAGCCCTCATAGAAAAGGCGGACTTTGCCAGTGGCACCAGCAGCAAGTCTTCCAAACTGATACACGGCGGCTTGCGTTATCTGAAACAATTGGATATCGGTTTGGTCAAGGAATCTTTATCCGAGCGGGAGAAACTTCTCCACCTGGCCCCGAACCTGGTGCATTCCGCTCCTTTTCTGATCCCAATCTACTCAGGCTGGAAAGGGCGGCTCGAAATGCATATCGGGCTATTCGGCTACGACCTCTTGGCAAGCGATAGCTCTTTAGGGCGTCACCGCAACCTGTCGCCTGAAGAGCTTTTGCATGAAGAACCTCTACTGCGAAAGGAAAATCTCTCCCAGGGCTTTATCTATTACGACTGCCTGGTAAATGATGCCCGCCTTACCCTGGTCACGGTCAAATCAGCCCACGAGCACGGTGCCGTGGTGGCCAATTACACTCAGGCAATAGGACTTGACTTCGGCAAGGAGCCTTTTAATGCAGTAAAGTTCCGTGAGGTAATGAATGGCAAAGAGGGGGTGATTCGCGCCCGAGTTGTAGTGGTTGCTGCTGGACCTTGGACGGGAGAACTGTTCAAACTCCACTCCGAACCCGGCCCTGCTATAAGACCTACCAAGGGCGTTCATCTAGTTTTTCCTGAAAGTCGACTCAAAGTAAACCAAGTGCTGGCTGTGCCCACGAAAGACAAACGCTTAATATTTGTGGTACCTCTCGAACAGTTTACGTATGTGGGAACCACTGATACTGATTATACCGACTCTCTGGATAAGATCTTGGTGGAAGCTGCCGACGTCGATTACCTTCTCGATGTGCTGAACCATTGTTTCCCATCAGTCAATCTTGGCCCAGACGATATAGTGTCTTCTTGGGCTGGTCTTAGACCTTTGATAATGGAGGAGGGTGATCCCTCAAAAGTCAGCCGTGATCACTATATCGGTTTATACGATGACGGACTCGCGGTTATTGCCGGAGGCAAGCTCACAACCCACCGCACCATGGCAGAAAATCTGATTGATCAAGTGCTGGAGCGCTATGCACATCTGCTGGAGGCTGAATTTCAGACCTGCACTACTGACGAGGTCCCGTTGACAGGTGGAGAGATGATCGATTTTCCCTCCTATCTCAGAGCCCAATCTCTTGGCCTCAAGGGGAGATGGGGACTATCTTTGACGAGTATAGAGCACCTGATCCACAGTTACGGTCGGAATCACATGGACATCCTGGCTCTGGGTTTGAGTGATCGGAAGCTTTTGGAGCCATTGGGTCCAGGCTGTCGGGTAATCAAAGCCCAGGTCATATATGGGGTAGAGGATGAGATGGCCCTCACTCTGGAAGACTTCATGAGCAGGCGAACAGATCTGTTACACTTCAACGGCGGAGGTGGATTGGAGGTGGTTGCAGCCAAGCTCATGGGTAAGATCCTTGGGTGGAGCCGTGCCCGCCGTCAAGCTGAAATCAGAAAATACCGGCAAACTGTCCAGGAAATGTTTCATTTTA
>JBFFBS010000183.1:0-7241 GCA_041560295.1 Syntrophobacteria bacterium
ACATTCTGATCAGTGTTTCTTCCCGACTGTATTCTTGAAAACCGCACTTGGTGTAGCATCGGAGGGCCATGGGGTTGTATGTCCTGGTGACGAGAACTAATTTCCGTGCAGACAATTTCTCTGTGGCGTACTGCTCAAGAAGACCGATCAAGCTTTCCCCTAATCCTTGGGAGCGTAGCTGGGGTAAGAGGTAGAGGTAGCTCACAGTGTAGACATCCGATTTCTCGGTCTTGCGAAGGGCGGCGTGCCCTATGAGGTGTTTGCCCTCATAAACCAAAAAGGGCTTATTGCCTGCATCCGGATCAAGCACCTCTCGCCACTGGTCATGGTCAAAAGGCCATTTGGCAACAGGCCATACCAGATGCAGGTCTTGACGATCGCTTATGAGGCTGGCGATTACCTTGGTATCCAGTGGAATGTTTTCAACCAATCTCACCTTCTACCACCGAAAATTGTGAAGATGCCATATTTATAGAAGCAATCAACATTCTTGAAGCCGATTGCCTGTAGTGCTTGCAGTTGCGCCGATAATGTATCGGGGAAATTGTCTGGATTGTCCTTGTATTGCTGCGGGATGGGCAACAAATCTTGTTGCTTGGAACTGTCCACGTTTGCATGAATCCACTCCCGCCATAGAGACAAGTACCATTCCTCCAGGTCCTGGTAAGGTGCCAGGACAACATCTAGATTGAGAAAGAATCCATCTGTACGTAGATGATTGTAGATATATTCATACAGCGCTATCTTTTCTTCCATTTCCAGGTGATGAATGGCAAATGATGAAAGAATGAAGTGAAAATTGCTCTGTAAGCGGTCATCCTCCAGGAGATCCTGAAAAGTGGCCTGAACGAACTGAACGGTATCAAAGTCGGCAAGCCGTTTCTTGGCAGATTCAAGCATCTCGGAAAAGCCATCAACCAGCGTGGCTCTTATACGATCATCGCTTTTCAGCAACTCGTGAATAACCAAACCGTCTCCACAACCGAGGTCGAGGACTCTGGGAGCATCGACTTGATGAATAAAGTGTCTGAAAAAAGATTTGACAATTTCAATCAGTTTGAAGCGCTCTGGGAGATAGTCATTTGCATACTTTCTATATTCCTGGGAAAAATCGCTTTTTGCCCATTGTGAAGAATCAAAATCTGACATGACGATTACGTTCCTCCCATGCTTCATTCGGAAGTCGGATGAACTCCGTCGAGGCGGAAACCATCCGACCTTCAACTGCCAAGAGTTACAGCACCAATTCCATGAAATGTGCGCCCTCAATGGGGTTGTATCTATACGGCTCTATCTCCTTGAATCCCAGAGAAGCATACAGTGCCCTGGCCGTTTCCATGGACGGTAGCGTGTCCAAACGCATGCGCTCATAACCAATCCGACGAGCCCTGGTGATGATGGCGTCACATAGGGCTCTGCCGATGCCCAAACCTCTAAATCGTGGTTTGGCATACAATCTTTTCATCTCGCAGATGCCCGGACTAAACTGCCTGAGGGCCACGCAACCAGCCACTTGGCCTTGCCATAGGGCAAGAAGAAGGCAGCCGTCAGGTGGACCATATTCGCCTGGCAAGCTGGCCAGTTCGTCGTCAAAACCTTGAAAATCCAGGTCGATCTCCAACGAGTCAGCATATTCCTCGAAAAGGTGCCCGATTTCAGGAAGATATTCCTTCCCTTGGATTTCCACGATCCGAAGCAAATTGAAAATTACTCCTTGACTGGTCAGTGGCAAGGCCATAATGGATTGGGAATAGGACTCCTGAAAGGAAAAACCTACTATCGCCTAGGCCATGATGAAAGCAGGAGATGGATCAAGCAAGGCGAAATCGCCAGCCAAAAGGATCTTCTTTGCGACCGTACTGGATGCCTGTGAGTTCGTCATAGAGTTTTTGGGACAATTCGCCAGTTTTCCCATCCGCGATTTGGAGGTCTTCTCCTTTGTAGCAGATCTCACCAACAGGAGAAATTACCGCTGCGGTGCCGGTGGCAAACATCTCTTGCAAAGAGTTGTTCTTGCAGCCATCGGCGACTTCTTCAATAGAAATCGGACGTTCGGAAACGTTGAGGCCCCAATGTCTGGCCATTTGCAGCACCGAGTCCCTGGTGACACCCGGCAGGATCGTTCCCCCGAGGGGAGGGGTGACAAGTTCGTCATGTATCAGAAAGAAGATATTACTGGTGCCAACCTCCTCCACATACCTGAGTTCTTTGGCATCAAGCCACAGGACCTGGGTATAGCCTTTCCCAGTGGCTTCTTGCGAAACATAAAGGGTAGCTCCATAGTTTCCGGAAGTTTTCGCTTCGCCCGCACCCCCCCTGGCGGCACGCACGTAGGTATCGGAAACGTAAATCCTGGTGGGGCTGAATCCCTCAGGATAATAGGCGCCAACCGGCCCAAGGATGATGAAAAAGAGGTATTGATCCGAAGGCTTTAGCCCAAGCGCCGGCTCAGTAGCTATCATTGTGGGCCTGATATAGAGGGATGTGCCTTCCGACTTGGGCAGCCATTCACGGTCGAGCAAAATCAATTCTTTCATGGCCCTGAGAACCAGGTCTGGTTCAATCTCGGGCATAACCATCCTTCGGGCAGAAGAATTCATGCGCTCAATATTCTTCTCGGGTCGGAACAGGGCAATTGCGCCGTCCGGCAGATGGTAAGCCTTGAGACCCTCAAATACCTCCTGATTGTAGTGCAGGACCATTGCAGTGGGATCGAGCCTCAGATCCCCATAGGGCTCAATTCGTGCATCATGCCATCCCTTCCCCTGGGTATAGTCCATGAGAAACATATGGTCGGTGGTGTACTTGCCAAATCCAAGTTTGTCATCTTGCGGACGGGGCTTCTGGCCAATAGTCGTAGATTTAGTCACTCTGATTTCCATGGGAAAGCCTTTCTCTATGGAGACTGGGATCATTCTTGGCTGTTGTGTATATTATACTTTGTCGATTATTTGTTCACCATCGAAAACTTGGTCCTCCTGGCCAGTCCAAGATCCTACCTCGCGGGGGTCAGAGTTCGATGGCTTTGCCGGCAGAAGAGGTTTCAGGTTTCAGTGTTCAGGTTTCAGTTTTTTGTTTTTCTTTCCTGACACCCGAAACCTGACACCTTGGGATTTGGCAGTTGGAATTTGATATTTTACACCACTCCATCACTCCAGCAGACTACCGCAAAATATAGCTTCATAGAACCTCTACCCGTTTCTTGACCACTCGAAGCATTTCCCTGCGAGTCAAGCCACTGAATCGGCCGATCAAAAACCAGTAGAGCTTGAAACGTGATTTGCTGTGGTCATCTGTGCACGCAATTCTTGTTTCAGTAGATAACCTCACAGCGCCAGGAGCGGATTCCTGGATTGCAAAGTTCCAGGCTAATTTCGCATATCCTCGCTGGTTGAATTCTCTGTATTGGGCAGCGTCAAGCTTGAGAATCTGGGCACGCACAGTCCAGAACTTGCCGACAAGTCCAAGAACGAACTCCTCATCGGGAATCTCGTCCACGAGCAAAAAGCCCACCTGCAAAAGGCCATCCAGATTGGTTGATGTCGAAGGAAGCCCCCGCAACCTGAAGAGGGTGCGAATGAGAAGAGAGTCAGAGAAATCGAGGGCTCGAACCGATTCGTAAACCCGGGTTGGATTTCCTCTTATCTCAATCTGATGATATTCCCGTTCGTCATATCTGGGAAGTGCTTTATGTATGAGCATAGTTCGAAGGTTTCTCACAATCTATTTAACTCTGTTTTTTCGCACGTAGAGTTTTTTCTTAACATGAGCTACAACTTCGCCTGATTCGTTTACAATATCCACCGACAGTGCAGGGAAATATGTTTTGCCCTCAGCTGTTTCATTTTTAATCTCAGCTATCTGGTCATCGTTCAAGCGAAAGCGAGCTGTCACAGTCCCCCTGCCGGGAGCTATGAAATCAATGGTGCTGGTTTTGTCCCAGACGGTGTATTCATTCCCCAAGATGTGAATCAACATAAGCATGTAGAAGGGGTCTGTCATGGCGGCAAGACTACCGCCAAAGTGTGTGCCCACGTAGTTACGGTTATACCAGCGTAGTTTCATGGAAACGACCACTTCTTTGTAATCAGCTGCTATGTGCTTGACTCTAATGCCGGCACCGAGAAAAGGTGGCCAGAGACTCATGCCGAATTTCAATATTCTTAGATTCATAGTGTTTCCTATTGAAGATTTCATTGTTGGTTGAAGCAAAACCAAGAGCGATCTAACTAGCCCGCATATTTCATGAATTGACGTTACGAGACAGTGGAGATGCGCTTGCTGCCGGGCAACCGCAGGAACTCAGACCCGAGGCGTACTTGAACAGTACGTCGCAGGGTTTGAGGTCCGAGGACGCCCGGAGGGAAGATAATATCCGCTGTCGCAGTAGACCATTCATGAAATATGCGGGCAAGGTGGGCAGCAAGAAAATTTCTGCATATTTAGACAACTCGCAACATGTGCTGTCTTGAAGTTTGGAGTAATCTTATTTTTCAGGAGGTTTGATCGTGAGCTTGAAAACCAGTATAAGCGCTATGGCGATGAGCGCAATGAGCCCTGCCTTACTCAACTCCTCCGGGCTGGCATATCGATAGAAGTATCTCCGACCCCAAAAGCGGGGGACTCTGGGATCTATCCGCATGGCAGCTCTGGAGTCGGCAACAGCAAGCTCCACTTTGCCGAGTCTGCGGTAGATCTTTGCCCGTGTCTTATAGGCATCTGCCTGGGCCCTAGGATCTCCTCTGAGTTTTGTGGCCTCGGTGGCATCTTTGATGGATTTTTCGTCGTTACCGCTCAATCGATATGCCTCCGCCCGGTAGGCGTAAGCGCTCGTGAGCTTAGGGTCCATTTTGATGGCTTGGCTGAAGTGGTAAATGGCGGATTCGTACTTACCGCTCTTCATGTAGCCCATGCCCAGCATCCGGTACGCTTCTGCTTTGGCAGGGGCAAGATCAAGGTAGGTGTGGTAGTCCGAGATTACTTTATCGTAATTCCCCTGGTAATAGTGGAGCAAGCCCCGCTTCTCATAGGCTGCCGCCCAATCAGGATTGAGCTCTAGCGCCTTGGAGAAGTACTCGATCTTCTTGTGGGTAACGGAGTTCTTGACTCCAAGGTTGAAGTACTCCGTGGCATTGTCGCCATAGGCGGGTGCGGTGACAAGCCAAAGGAATATGAACAGGTAGACTGCCACTGTTTTCATGACATTATCTCTTGCTCACGAGGTAATCAATTTAGACGGCCACCGGTCATATAGTAAGATATTTTGCGGCTAATGCAAAGCTCCTCCAATAAGGATTTTTTATTCAAAAGAGAAAACCCGACCCTAGGGACTAGGTAAAAGCGCATAGAGCATAGCGCATGGCGCATAGCGAAAAAAAGAGTAACGGGAAACGGTGAACAGCCGAAAAGCCAGCGCCTAATCTGTTTACCGTTCACCGTTTACTGTTTACCTCACGCTTTGCGCTCTGCGCTTAGCGCTTTGCGTCATTTGGCATAAAGGGAGAATAAGTTTTCTTTTATTGTTTTTCCCTGTGCCTTGTGCCCTTCCCTTTGGGTCCGGATCCTTTACTTGCTATTGGATCTCTTATTCTTCCTCGGCAGTCTCTTTCTTTTCGTCCTGCGGCTGGCAACACATGGTCGTCATTCGAGCCATCATCTCAGAGCAGTCGAAGTCGCAGCATCCACTGTCCTTATCCATCATCTTTTGCATCATCTCGGCACAGTTGGAATCCAACTCTTCTCCTCGCTGGCTCATCATGTTTCGCATCATCTGGTCAAAGTCCACACCCTCACAGAAGTTGCGGAATTCTTTTTTACTGTTTTTTTGTTCATTGGTCATTTTGATTTCTCCTTTTTATTTTAGGTTCGAAAGTCTTGCTGGAGTTTCTTGATCACAAGTGGAAATCCCAGAGGGAACTGAGCCCGGGCTGAAGCCGGTCGGACTTGGAACCATGAGTACCAGCACGGTGATGGTTGAGACTCGGATCCTTAGGGAAAATGCTCCAAGAGCCTTCAAGCAGAAGTATCCTTAATGGCATAAGCGCCAGTTCCACAAGGAACCTCATAAACTGTTCTGGTTGGGCCATTTTTTTATTACTCATGCCTACACTCCCTTTACGTTTGTGGTTTTCGCGTTACTTCGTAGTGAGCTTTTGTTTTGTCTATAAAGACGAAATGGAAAGAAAAAAGGTTACATGCCAGAGGGAAGAAGGGAGTAATCTCCAATGAAAGAAAGCTGGACCCAGGCAAAGGTATAAAACTTCTCAGGGTGAGATTTCGAAAGCAGATAGTTTGCGCGGTTGTGGCAAGACTATAGATTGAAGGTAAATTGCTCGAGATATGCCTGTAATTTCAGTGTGTTCTGTACATCCAACGGTGGGCAATCATCGGTTCCTTTGACTCCCTGAGCAACCAGTGAAGCGAAGACCGTGCAGGTGGGCTGGCCGCAGTCGCCACAGTTGGTCTTGGGCAGGAGTTTGAGGATGTCGAAGATGCGAGGTTGAGCCGGGGTCTCGAAACTGGGCTCTAAGGTGTCGCGCTTTCGCCAGGTTTCATTGATCTCCTGCTGGAGCCATTCAAGAATCTTGTCGGCCTCACTCTCGTCCTTGAGGGCATTGATGGCGATCTCCCGAGGGTGAAGGGTGATGAGCTTGCCGTGGACCTTCAGTGTCAATGCAGGAGGGTCCTTTAAATACTGGTGCCCCCCGAGGACCGCATTCAGATAGGGGAGCACCTCAGTTACATCCTGGTCGAGGTGAGCAATACAGTGTAAGGATTGAAATTGTGGGTTGCACTCCGGCCGAAAGATCTCTTTGCGGTATCCTTTTAACAACATGGAACACCTTCTTGTGCAAAAGAAAGCGATACAGAGTGATTCTATCTGTCAGTCAGATCTATATCTTTTCTTTTCTCTTCGTATTCCTCTTTGCTGATTTCGCCAAGTGCGTAGCGTTTGTCTAAAATCTCCCTGGCCGAGTCGGACGGGGCAATGGCAGGCGTAGTGGTTGCTCTGCGGTAGGTGGACCAGCCCGTCATGCAGGCCATACGTCCCCGCATCATGAAAAAGCATAGAACTATCATGGCAACTGGAAATATCCACCACCAACCAATGTCCGCCCAGAAAGCTTCGTATCCAGTCATCTCTATTACCTCCTATCCATCCACTGAGGTGACAATTGCCTTTGTCAGCTCAATGTTTTTCTTCTTTAGGATCACAAACGAGCACGTTTCTCTCGTCCACC
>JBFFBS010000184.1:0-7166 GCA_041560295.1 Syntrophobacteria bacterium
GCACGGGGTATCTCGATCATGGTGCCTATGCTGAACTCCACTTCCATACCCTGTTCGCTGAAAACCGCTTCAATCTCTTTTAGCACCACATCTTTTTGGTGCTTCAGTTCTTCCACCCCGCTTATCAATGGTATCATTATCTCCGGAACAACCTTTACACCGTCTTTGGCCGCAACGCAGGCCGCTTCAATAATGGCCCTGGCCTGCATTGCTGTTATCTCCGGATAGACGATACCCAGCCGACAGCCCCTGTGTCCAAGCATTGGATTGGCCTCTGCCAGAGATTCCACCCGAGCCTCCACTTCTTGCACCGGGATGGAAAGCGACTTCGCCAGGTCAGCTATGCCCGCTTCATCGTGGGGCAAGAACTCGTGCAGAGGTGGGTCTAGAGTACGAATTGTCACCGGCTTGCCGTTCATCGCCTTGAAGATACCCAGAAAGTCCTCCCTTTGCATAGGCAGGAGTTTGGCAAGAGCCTTTTCTCTATCTTCCTTGGTATCGGCGAGAATCATCTCCCGCATGGAAGTGATGCGGTCCTCCATGAAGAACATGTGCTCAGTACGGGTCAGCCCTATGCCTTCGGCACCGAAGGCATTGGCAATGTCGCACTGTTCAGGTTCGTCGGCGTTGGTTCTTATCCCGAGCTTGCGCACCTCGTCGGCCCAGGTGAGAAGCTTACCGAAGGCCTGACAGATGGCGGAGTCCATCGGATCCAGGGTGCACTCGATGACTGCCCTGTATACTTCCGAGGGGTGAGTGGGTATTTGGCCTAGGATCACCTCGCCCTCGCTGCCGTCCAAAGAGATCCAATCGCCCTCCTTGACTACCTGCTTACCTTCCACCGCCATCTGGCGGTCCTTGTAGCTGATCTCAAGAGCTCCGCAGCCGGCCACGCAAACCTTGCCCATCTGGCGAGCTACCAAAGCAGCGTGGGATGTCATTCCGCCTCTGGCCGTGAGTATTCCTTGAGCGGCGTCCATACCGCGGATGTCGTCTGGTGAGGTCTCCCAGCGTACCAGAATCACCTTTTCGCCCCGTTCCGCCCACTCAACGGCATCTTCTGCGTTGAAGACCACCTTTCCCGAAGCAGCACCGGGACCAGCATTGAGGCCCACAGCCAAGAGTTTCCCTGCAGCGATTATCTTATTCTTTTCCGCGGGATTGAAGGTGGGCTGGAGGAGCTGGTTGAGCTGATCGGGCTCCACCCGCATGAGGGCCTCCTCTTTTGAGATGAGGCCTTCCTCCACCATTTCCACCGCGATTCTCACCGAGGCGACTCCCGTACGTTTCCCGGAGCGGGTCTGGAGCATCCAGAGCTTGCCCTTCTGGATGGTGAACTCGATGTCCTGCATTTCCCGGTAGTGGGTATCGAGCTGTTTTCTTATCCCGTCCAACTCCTCGTAAATATTAGGCATCTCCTCTTCTAGGGAGAGAACGTCACGGTCGCCCTTCTGCAGCTTGTTGATGGGCTGAGGGGTTCTGATACCTGCCACCACGTCCTCGCCCTGGGCGTTCATCAAATACTCGCCGTAGAAGGTATTGTCACCGCTGGCGGGATTGCGGGTGAAGGCCACGCCGGTGCCTGAATCATCACTTAAGTTCCCAAATACCATGGCCTGAACATTTACTGCGGTGCCCATGTCATCGGGTATGTTGTTCAGCTCCCGGTAAGCAACGGCTCTGGGGATGTCCCAGGAGTAAAAGACGGCACCGATACCCCCCCAAAGTTGTTCCCTGGGGTCCTGGGGAAATTCCACACCCAGCTTGCTCTTGATGGCCTCCTTGTAGCGTACTGTCAGCTCTTTGAGGTGGTCCGCTGACAACTCCAGGTCCAATTCCACCCCGGCCTCTTCTTTCAGATGTTCGAGGATCTCCTCAAAGGGATCGATGTCGTCCCTGGACTCAGGCTTGAGGCCCATGACCACATCTCCGTACATGCCAATGAGCCGACGGTAACTATCATAGACAAATCGGGGATTGCCCGACTGCTCAATGAGACCGGCTACGGTCTCGTCGTTCAGACCCAGGTTGAGGACGGTGTCCATCATCCCCGGCATGCTGATTTTCGCGCCGGAGCGCACGCTCATGAGCAACGGCTTTTCGGAATCGCCGAACGTCAATCCCAGTATATTTTCCATCCTGGTTACGGCCTCATCCACCTCTCCTTTAATCTCCCCCGGATATTTTTGGGGATCTTTGTAAAAGGCGCAGACATCGGTGCTAATGGTGAAACCGGGGGGAACCGGGATCCCCATGTTTGTCATCTCGGCCAGGTTCGCTCCCTTACCGCCAAGAAGGCCCTTCATGTCTTTGGTGCCGTCAGCCTTACCCTCTCCGAAAAAGTAGACGTACTTTGCCATAGTTTCTCTCCCTTGCTGTAGGAAAGATTTTGAGTTTGCCTGATGGTAAAATTACGAAACAGTACAGAGCCTGTTATGGAAGGAGGGTGGACACAGGGTGATCCGTCCGACCGGCCCTAACACCATTGATCCATCCAGGCTATTCAGAGTAATAGAAGGTGATATGATTGGAGTCGTCGACATGTAGTTGCAGGTCTGACTCCCACGTGACGAAGGTACTATGCCACAATGACTATATACTGTCAATCACTGTCACGCTTCCCAGGAACGAGCCCGGCGGTCGCTTGCCTGTTGGAAGAAAAGAGGCTACACTGACCTTGATTATTGACCCATAATTTTACTGGCCACGCATGTATGAAGCCTGCCTCTATGGACGAAATTCATTATTTTGCCGAACCCTCACTTCATGAACCGGCACTGGTTGCCGGTTTTGGTGGTTGGGGGAATGCCGGTGAGGTAGCCACCAGCACCATTGACCACATTGTGGAACAATTGCAGGCAGAGAAGCTTGCCACCTTTCGCTCTGACGATTTTTATCTTTTTTCCGTCAACCGTCCTCTCGTCACCATCCACAACGGCCATTTGAAAAGCTTGGACCTACCACGAAGCCGATTTTACTATTCGACAAGACCCCAAGGCCCAGACCTGATTTTATTTTACGGTCCTGAGCCACAACTGCGCTGGAACCAATACGTCAAGGCTTTTATGGAACTCTGCCAGCGTTATCAGGTGAAAGCTTTTATAACCCTAGGTGGACTTCATGACGAAGTTCTTCATAATGAAGAGAAAATCTCAGCTGCTGGCGCTTCCCTGGATGATGTCCAGAAACTTCGTGAACTCGATGAACCTGTAGGCCTCATAGACTATATCGGTCCTAGTGCCGTACACTCCTTACTCCTTGCCAAAGCACAGGAATGCAACATGCAGTCCATAAGCATCTGGGCTCATGCTGCTTCTTACCTCCAGGGGACTAACTACAAGCTCTGCGCTGCCCTGATAAGAAGGCTGAATCAACTCCTCCACTTGGAGATAGATTCCACCGAACTTGAACTTTCCTGGCGGTTGTTAGAAGAGCAGATTGAAGATCTCATCGCCAACAATGACCAGTTAAGGCATCATGTGGAGGATCTCAAAACTCGCGATGAACGTGGCAGTTTCGCTTCACCGCCCTCCTCCCCCGCCAAGGTGATCCGACTAGATGAATTCGTTAAGCAAAGCAAACCAGAAGAGTAAGAGATTGTAGATTGCGAATTTCGAATTTCGGATTGCGGATTTGAGAGACTTGATGCTCGATACTAGGTACTGGATGCTCGATAACGATTTACCGTTTACTTCTGACACCTGACACCCGACACCTGAAACCTTTAATTTCGCAATCTCTTCATAACCCCTTGATTCAATGGGTATTATTGTGATATAAGCGAGCTACCTTTTACCGGCACAATCATTACTCAGAGCGAGAAAATGAGACCATGATCCCACGATATACCCGTCCAGTGATGGGCCGCATCTGGGAGCAGGAAAACCGCTATCGCCAGTGGCTGAAGGTGGAATTGGCTGTAGTGGAATCCATGACCCAGTTAGGACAAATACCCACCCAAGCAGCCCAGGAGATCGCAGATAAGGCAGACTTCGATGTAGAGCGCATCGACGAAATTGAACGTGAGGTGCGCCACGACGTCATCGCCTTCCTTACCTCAGTGGCTGAGCACGTGGGAGAGTCCGCGCGCTATATTCATCTGGGACTGACCTCCTCTGATATTTTAGACACCAGTCTCGCTCTGCTGCTCAGAGAAGCAGCAGACGTTTTGCTGGATGATATTCAAGCCCTCCTTGAAGTTCTCAAGCGACGCGCACATGAACATCGCCTCACGGTCATGATGGGTCGTTCCCATGGTATCCATGCCGAACCGGTCACCTTCGGGCTGAAATTGGCGCTTTGGTACGCGGAGATGGGGCGCAACGAAGAGCGGCTGCGCCGGGCCCGAGAGACCATCAGAGCCGGCAAGATTTCAGGGGCAGTGGGGACCTATGCAAACGTAGACCCTGAAGTCGAACAACTTACGTGCGCCCAGTTGGGCTTAAAGCCGGCGTCAATTTCCACCCAGATTATCCAACGCGATCGCCACGCCGAGTACTTCTCCACCTTGGCTATCATCGCCAGCAGCGTCGAAAAAATTGCCACCGAAATCCGTCATCTCCAGCGCACTGAAGTCCTTGAGGCGGAAGAATACTTCACTGAAGGACAAAAAGGCTCTTCCGCCATGCCGCACAAGCGAAATCCCATTGGCAGCGAAAATCTAAGTGGGTTGGCCAGGTTGGTCCGTGCAAATGCAATCGCCGCCATGGAAAACATCCCCCTCTGGCACGAGCGGGACATCAGCCACTCTTCAGTTGAGCGGGTCATCGCTCCAGACAGCACAATCCTGCTCGATTTTATGCTTCATCGTCTTACCAACATGCTGGACAAATTGGTGGTTTATGAGGAGAGGATGAAAGCCAACCTGGAAAACACGGGCGGCCTATTCTTCTCTCAGCGTGTTCTACTGGCTCTAACAGAAAGTGGCTTGGACCGGGATGAAGCGTATCGTCTAACCCAGCGAAATGCCATGTCTGTGTGGAACGAAGGCGGCACCTTCAAGAATCGACTCGCAGCCGACCCAGAGATTATGAAACACCTGTCTAATGACACATTAGAGGAGCTTTTTGACCTCAACTATTTTCTGAAACACGTTGACACCATCTTTGCCCAGGTATTCGGTCAAAAAATGTAGAGATTCGACCAGGACTGGGCATGGCAATTGCTAAAGATAGAGAGACTCACTCAATTCCTTAGTGGTTATTGATTTTTTTGAGCTAGCACCAATGAGATGCCTAAAATCATGCGAGACAAAATATCAGCGAGACCCCTACTACTCAGTTGGCTGACTTTTGCATTGCTCCTCGTTCTCCTACCGAGCAGGGGTGCTACTTCTCAGTTACCAGCCAATCTACTTATCTCTCCCCACGCCAGTCCGCACCACGTGATTCTGGTGGAAAAAAGTTCCCAGCGACTTTTTATCTATAAATTTGATGGGGACTATGAATTGGTAGCCACCTATAATTGTGCCACCGGTGAGAACTTAGGGGACAAAAGGGTTAGTGGCGACAGAAAAACTCCCGAAGGTATATACTTCTTCACCAAGGCCGTCGGAGAACAGTACCTCACTTCCACTTACGGTGTCAGGGCCTTCCCCATGAACTATCCCAATCTCATGGATATACGGAGGGGTAAGGGAGGCAACAATATTTGGGTACATGGCACCAACGAGGTTCTCGAGGAGCGTAGCACCAACGGCTGCATCGTTCTGGGCAATGGAGATGTTGCTCAACTTGATTCTTACATCAAGCTCTGGAATACTCCCATTATCGTCGAAGAACAGCTGAAATACGAAGACCGTAGTACTCTGCTCCACCAGGGTCAATTGCTCTTGGAAACAATCAATGGCTGGAGCCAGGCCTGGTCTCGAAAGGATTTGGAACGCTATCTCTCCTACTATACCTCTAACTTTCGCTGGAGAAATTTGGACCTCCAGGGCTGGAAGAAAAGGAAAGCTTGGCTAAACCGACGGTACAGAGCAATTTCTGTCCAACTTCGAGACATTCGTCTCTTTCGCCAAGGAGGGATGGTTTTGGCTACCGCTGAGGAAATCTATCGCTCCGACCGGTTCGCATCCCATGGCTTCAAACATCTGTACCTGGTTCAGAATTCTGTGGACTGGCGTATCTTGGCTGAGGAGTGGCACAGTGCAAAGCGTCCAGCGCCCCCTCTTTTGCAACTGGCCGCCAAGCACCCTCCAGATAGAGAAACTGCACAGGAGTCCGTGCGACGTTTTGTTGAAGAATGGCGACGTTCTTGGGAACAAGGAGATCTTTCCTCATATCTGGCCTACTATCACCCTCAATTCAGAACGCGCAACATGGGGTTGAGCGGTTGGAAACGATATAAGAGGAAGCTCTTTGGTCGCTCTTCGGAAAGGGCCATTGAGCTCAACGATGTCGAGGCAGAGGTTAATGACTCCACGGCAGTCGTAATCTTTAAGCAAATATACCGCTCAAACATACATCAGGACTCTGGCCTTAAGACCCTCCGTCTTCGCTGGCATCGAGACCGCTGGACTATCTATAGAGAAACCTGGAAACCACTTGCAGATTCTGAGTAAACCCTAATGTTGCATACCTATGTCGAGGAAAAATGCGCCAGAGTGCCTCAGATGTGGCTGCACACAGACTCGGACAGGTCGAGGCGTACTTTAACGTACGTGAAGTCCTGTCCGAGGCGAGCACAGCCGCAGATGGCGTACTATCGCGCAAGCGCAGCGGTTTTTCCCGCTGTAGGTATGCAACATTAGGGTAAACCCCTCCGTGGCTTTAAATTCTCCGGAGCTAGGCAGTAGCCAGTGGGAAATTGGAATGAGGTTATTCGTTAATCGTTATTGGTTATTGGTTATTGGTTAACTGAGGAATTCTTTCTCTCTCCCACCCAGTTGCTTTTCTGTTACTGATGTCTCATAAAGGGAGACGAATAACAAATAACTGATAACGGATAACGACAAGAGTGGTTTTCTTGTCCGTCTCGGCGAGACGCTATGCGCCTTGCGCTATGCGCTCTGCGTACCTTGGGACCCAATGACCAAGACCCTTCCAAAGCAGCGAAATCATCCGGAATTGCTCGCACCTGCCGGCAATATAGAGAGTTTCTTCGCCGCTTTGGAGCATGGGGCTGATGCCATTTATGTGGGGCATCGCCATCACAGCGCTAGAGCC
>JBFFBS010000185.1:0-7154 GCA_041560295.1 Syntrophobacteria bacterium
AACGGTATAGGCTAGGTCTTTCTCCTTATTACCGGTAACAACATGAATAAAGGCCAAATCCTGGACCACCTGTATCTCAGGGCCGCGGAGTCCCGTCACTTTTTGCAGGGCCAAGTCTGCTCTCTGTTCAAGTGGCCCGGTATTTTTATCAACACAGTTTTTCTCAGGGCAGCGGTTCAAGTAGTCTTTCGGACCAGCAACCGGACCCACATACTTAAGTATTTGTGCATAAAATTCCTTTTTGGGATCGTTTGTCCTGTAGACAATTCCAGTGTCCCATTGAAGCCCCCGAAGAGGGCTCTCCAGGTGAATCTTATGTTCGGCCCTGGCGCCCTGATACCACTCTTTTCTTATCTCGACGCGCTTATCCTTTGGCAGGAAGCTCAAAAAATTATTCTCTCCCTCCATGCGGAGAAAGTCCATATAATGCCGAGTTTGGAGTTGATGCCCCACATTGCCAAACACGTTAAAACCGGCGACCAGCAGATAGTGGATCCTTTCTAAAAGCGGATAGTCAATCACCCAGCCGGTTTTGGGTGTATCTCCCACAAAACCCTTTGCCACGCTGGCACTGTCAAAATGCCTGAAAATCGTTAATAGCGCATTTCTATTGTGGCCGTCACCGTTCCAGATATAAGTTATATCATTTCCCTTTTTTGCCGGATCCAGTTTTGCAAGATACTTTCCCTTGGCATCCAGATATTTTTTTTGGTTACTCTGATAGTCAGACCAGAGGATCGCGATGTTTAGTTTATCTTCCCCGCTGGCCGGTAAGTCCAGATAATCACTCATACTGGCAATAAAGGCTGTATCATTGCTGATGGTGTCCTTCTCCGGATCAAAAAAGGCAACAAAAAAGTGATCATTAATAACGTTGAGGGCAATCTGGCCACGGCAAACAGGCCCCTTCATAAATCCCGCGATGAAGTACTGGGCGTCATCCAGCATGAACCGGTAACGGGATATCGCCGGCAGATCCGCAAAAGTCTTGAAGGGATTGGAGGTTATTTGGGGATCATAGGACGGCAGCTTGTTTACCTCATAATCGTCCTGCAGAAAGAGCTGCCGATAGCGCTCCATTTTTTTTCTGTTCATCCGATAGACAATGTGATTTTTCGAGACAATGGTTGATTCTACTTTCCGCAACCGGTAGTAGAATTTTGCAACCCCGGGATCGTCATACGGTCTTACTGTATTGATCTCAATCACCGGTTCTCCTGGAGCCGTCTTAGATCGAACCAGCCGATAAAACTCCCGGTCCGGCAGAGTGTCAAAATGGATATGGCCCATAAACAGATGTTCATAAATGTAGCGTGACACCAGCTGTTGCTTCAGCGAAGTGGAGTTAAAGAATTCCTCCCACTGATTGATGATTTTTTTTGCCTTGGTCGACATGGGTGGCCGCGGCGTAATCAGCCCCCCCTGTCTCAGCCACTCTACGATTGTTTTATGCTCCTTGTCGGTCAGTCCGGGCAGGGCATACGGCATTCCCCAGAGAGGATATTTTTTCTTGTATTCACTGAAATCCTCAGCAGTTGTACAGTTCTGTTTTTTGTCTAGACTGATATCAAAGCTGTCCGGCAATAGTTCCGTCTCCGGCTGGGGGTTCTCTTTTTTCAGCTGCAGCATCAGGTTAACCACGGAGTTTTCGAGATTTGCCTGCGGGGTCTGATCCCTCTCGTTGAGAACGGGATGGAAACCCATCTGTCGCCATTCTTCCACTGAATTCGCATCAATAAATAGCCGGGTCGGCTTTTCCGGTCTCAATCTGGCAGTGTAGACGAGCTTTGTGGTGCCACCCCTCTCAAGCCCCTCGTAACAGGTGAGCTTCAGCTGGCATGGCGCATCATAACAGCCGTGGCACACATCACAGCGACGCTCCAGTATGGGCTGCACATCATTATGAAAAGAGACCTCACCAGGTTTATAAACACTGACAGTTCGATCCACAGTACGAACCGGCCCATATTGCTTTTTAAACTGTGCAGTCCTGTAGGCACTGCATCCGACTACAATGATCAGTACCAGGATAAAATAGGCAGTAGCTCTCTTCATAGATTAGCTCCCGTCTTTTACGAACGTTTGGCGCTCAGCGCTGAGCAGCAATCCGTATCTTCTTGATAGCCCCGGGCCCTATATTGACAAACTCCGGCACATTGGCGGCATAGTGATCATCGCTGAAACGGGATAAGCATACCGGAGGACTGTCTACTCCGTTGGCATCAATGTGGGTCAGAAAGATTTCGGTAAAAGGGGTATTGGCCTTGGAACTGAACAGCAGCCATTTTCCGTTGGGCGAAAAGCTGTGCCAGGAGTTGAAAAGCTTGCGGTTGCAGCGCATCTTTCGGGCCTCGCCTCCGGCTGCCGGGATAATGAAGAGTTCGCTATCCGGCTGGAGCATGATGCCTGTCCTGCTGCGGGTAAAGACAATCCACTTGCCGTCCGGCGAATATCTCGGAAAATAATTGCTCATGCCGTTGTGACTGGCACCTTGCAAGGGCTCAGGTGGCCCGCCTTTTCCTTGATTGAACGGCATCCTGTAAAGATCAAACTGGATGGGAAACTTTTCATTCAGTTGCTGAATGGAGGCATCCTCGATATGGGTGCGGATGTCTGTGATGTCTTCATGGTATTCGTTTTTGGTATTTGACCTGGCAAAGACAATATACCTTTCATCCCAGCTCCAGCTCGGGTCTGTCTGGACAAAGTCATAATCATCAGCTCCGGGAAGGAGGTGAAACTCCCTGCTATCAAGCGAATACCAACCCAGCACGCCGTAGGTTGGGAAGAAGAGCTGGCAGAAAGCAGCTTCATTGGTCAGGGCGGCATAAGATATCTCATGTACCGTGCTCACCAAATATTTGCCGCTGGGCGATATCTTGGCAAACAGCCCCCTGGTTTTTGGCAGAAGTTCCGGCTTGGGAAAATCATTCCAGCTCATGAAATCCTCCGCCGACAATTCAATATTCTCCCTGACCGGCGTGATAAAGTGAGCACCGCTGTCAGCCTTGTAGTTCATCTCCATACTGATGACAGTGCCGTCTTTTGAAAAAAGATGACAGCTCGCACAAACAGGAAGATTATCCATGACAACTGGCGGTTTTTCATATGAAGAGATATCACCGAGGCGCCACTTTATCTTTTTGAAATTCTTCTTCCCGACTTGAAACGGGAGCTGAACCTGCCGGTAAAATATTGAGGCATCGACACGATCTTTTGAAGTGGAAATGCGGATACTGCTTTTTGCGGTGATGTCGCCCGGATGTTTGTGGTCGAAACCGTAAACGGTTATGTTCGCAGGAGCACCGACTGAGTTGGCTTTGATGGCCTCCCAAATCGATTGGTCCGGCTCCCAGTCCTGCTTGTCAGCAATGGCGTAAATCGGGCTGCGCTGGCTGCTGAATTCGACCACGATAAGCCAGTGGTTCGAAGCCGCGTTGGCGTCATCCCATACGATAACAGGTGCTGCAATCTCAGGGGGAAAAACAGCTCCGTCATAAGGATAGGTAATGGCCAGACCGGTATTGTTTCCGACGTTCTTGCTTGTTGTGGCGAGTTTTTGCACCAGGTGCCGGATATTTTGCGGCATCTCTTCCGGACCCCGCACCTGGCTGTCCCAACTGTTGTTTCCAGAAAAGGCACAATGGCTCAGTGCAAGACTCACCAGCAGAATAATAAGCAGGTTCGATTTCTTTTTCATTAGAATCCCGACACCCTGGTTCCATGAGGCAGGTCAGTCCCGCCCGTGGCGGGATTGCCGGTAAAGATGGCGAGTGTTTTGGAGTAATGCAGTACTGGAGTACTGGATGGAGTGTTGAAAAAAGCAAAAGGCAGAATTTCAACTTGAATACATTTTTATCATTACTCCATTACTCCCGAAGCCTCTCGCATGAAGGAAAGATCGTAAAAGCCCCCTCTGGTGGCAGCTCTAAGCCAGATCCTTTGGCCACGATAGTAGTTGGAACTTGAAATTGGAGCTCCCTGCAGTCCTGTTTTGCAAGGGGGACGGGAATGCGCTTGCTGGTTCAGTTCAAGTCGAGTCAATCTTGAATTTTTCACGCAACTTCGTCTCTACCGCCTCTGGCACCAGGCCGGTCACGCTACCCCCCGCCTGAACCACCTCTTTTATAATTCTAGATGAGATGTAGATCCAGCGAGCTCCTGTCATCAGGTACAGGGTTTCCGGCTTACGGCTCAGCTTTCGATTCATAAGGGCCATCTGAAATTCATACTCAAAGTCGCTTACGGCCCGCAGTCCTCTGAGAATGGCCATAGCGCCACACCGTTCAACATAGTCCACCAGCAGTCCCTTGAAGCTGTCTACCCTGATACGATCAGGCGTTTGGTGATTTTTCAGACTAGCGCGGATGAGGTCAAGGCGTTCTTCAAGAGTAAAAAGCGGTTGTTTTGCTGGATTCTCGGCAACCGCGATGATGATGTTGTCGAAGATCTTGAGGGCTCGGTCCAGCAAGTCCAGATGCCCATTGGTGATAGGATCAAAAGATCCGGCATAGACAGTGACTCTTTTGTCTTTCATTGTTTTCTATTCTCCCCTTCGGTAAAAACTGACTGCCGTACTCCCATAGCGGCGGATTTTCTGGAGCTGGAGACAGCCATAGGTTGAAGTGAGACTTTCCTCAGTGGCATGCTCGCTAACCACGGTAGCAGTGGCATTAAGGAGCGTGCCGTTGCCGAGTTGTTCCAGGCAGCGCTGGCTCAATCCCCGGCCGTAGGGCGGATCCAGGAACACCAAATCAAAGCGGTACCCACGTCGTATGAGTCCCTTGAGGCCACGTCGCAGGTCCAGTCTGAAGAGCTTTACATGCTGGGGATTACCGCAAGCGGCCAGATTGCGATTGATCAGCTTTACGGCTCCAGGGTGTTGATCCACCATGACCACAAAACCGGCACCGCGACTGAGTGCTTCGAGACCCATGGCCCCTGTGCCAGCAAAAAGGTCCAGAACCCAGAGTCCAGTCAAATCAAAATCGATGATACTAAAGATGGCCTCCCGCACTCGCTCGGCTGTAGGTCGCATGCTCTTACCCTTTGGGGTCGTCAGCCGCAGGCCTCGATGCTTACCGGCGATAATTCTCAATTTGGACCTCAACCACGGAAGAACCAAAAGAGCGCGATACACCAGGTCACAACCACTGCCAGACTCAAACAGTCTACCCTGGATAAACGCATATGCTTCAGAGTCTGTTTTTCAGTAATCTGCCCATAGCCACGGACGGCCATGGCAGTGGCCAGCTCATCAGCGCGCCACAGGACATTATAGAGAAGAGGGAAAAAAATACCATGAAATTTTTCTAAACGGTTACGCCAGGTTCCAGAGTTAAGATCGATGCCGCGTGCCATCTGGGATTCAATAATCCTTTCTGCCTCCTGGCCCAAAATAGGGAGAAAGCGGATGCAGAGGAGCATTGCCAGGCATAATTCTGCAACTGGAATGCGGACTCGGGCAAGAGGGCTGCCAAACTTTTCCAGAGCCCGAAGCAGTTCTAGAGGTGAGGTGGTCAGGGTTAGGATAGAGGAGAACAGGATGAACAGAGAAAGTTGACCGCCAATGCGGACTGCTTGATGGAGCCCTTCCCAGGTAATATTCAGGGGCCCCAAATCAAAAGGGAAAAGAGGTCGGCCTGAGGTAAAAAATAACTGCAAGCAGGCAGTCAATACGAAAAGCCAGGCGAACGGCCGCAACCCTCTAAGAACGGTGGCCAGAGGCAGGTGGGCCAGGTGGATCAGCCAAAGAGAGCCGAGAAAGAAAAGGGCGAGCCCCGCCAGTTTATCGAGGGCAAAAAGCGTAATACCAGCGAAGCACAAACCTATGAGCTTAATCCGGGGATCAAGTGTGTGGATGGGAGAACTCGTGGGGTAATAGTGGCCCAGTGTAAGGTCTCGAAGAAATTTCATGGAAGGAAATGCCTAAAGTGAACTAAAGTGTCTAAAGTTGCAAAGCGCATAGAGCACAGCGCAAAGCGTTTTGGTAAACCGTAAATGGTGAACGGTAAACGGATTCAAGCATGGTCCTGCAACTGTTCACCGTTTACCATTAACCGTTTGCGGTATCTCACGCTATGCGCTTGGCGCTCTGCGCTTTGCTGCGAACGCAGTGGGCCAACTACGGACAACTGACAGGGCTAAAGATATTCCTTCACCAAAAGTTCTGCGATCTGCACGGTGTTGAGGGCGGCACCCTTGCGGATATTATCGGCTACGATCCAAAGGTCGAGCCCATTTTCGTTAGAGATGTCTTCTCGAATCCTTCCCACCAGGGTGTCGTTGATGCCGGCTGCTTCCGATGGCATTGGATAGATGCGCTCGTCCGGATTGTCCATCACCCTCACCCCGGGAGCTTGAAAAAGCAGAACCCGTGCCTCTTTAGCAGATAGCTTGCGTTCAGTCTGAATATTTACCGCTTCCGAGTGGCCATAGAAGACCGGAATGCGCACGGTGGTAGCGCTTACCCTAATGTTGGGATCCTCCATGATCTTATGGGTCTCATGGACCATTTTCATCTCTTCTTCAGTATAGCCATTTTCCAGGAAGCTGCCAATATGGGGAAAGCAGTTAAAGGCGATCCGGTGAGGATAGACCTCGGGTGTAACTTCTTGAAAGGTCAAGAGGTTTCTTGTCTGCTCCGTCAATTCATCCATGGCGTTTTTTCCGGTACCCGAGACCGCCTGGTAGGTTGACACCACCACTCGCTCAATTCCCACGGCGTCATAGATGGGCTTAAGCACGACCACCATCTGAATAGTAGAACAGTTTGGGTTGGCGATGATGCCTTTGTTGCGATAGTCGGCGACAGCGTGAGGGTTGACCTCGGGTACCACCAGGGGCACCTCCGGATCCATCCGCCAACCGCTGGAATTGTCGATTACCACACAGCCAGATTCGGCCGCTGCCGGCGCGAACTTCTTGCTAGGCGAAGCACCTGCCGAGAACAGAGCAATATCTACGCCCTCGAAAGAATCCTCACGGAGCTCTTCAACGTGCAGGCTTTCACCGCGAAAATCTAGAGTCTTTCCCACGGAGCGTGAAGAGGCCAGGAGTTTGAGGGAAGCTACCGGGAACTCCTGCTCCTCGAGAATCCGGATCATCTCATTGCCAACCGCGCCCGTGGCACCGGCTACCGCTACATGATATTC
>JBFFBS010000186.1:0-7079 GCA_041560295.1 Syntrophobacteria bacterium
ACAAGGTTGGCAGAATTCTTGCTTGTCCAAAGACAGACTTTCTAAGTAAGACACAAAGGAACGAGGAGGTACGATGACCAATCGTATCCGAAGATTTCTGGGCACCGACATATGGTTGGTTGAGATTGATAAACTGCCACGGTTCAAAGGCTTCCTTTATAAGAAATTGCAGCTTACGATTTACGTTTGGCAAGAGTTCTGGCGGGACAACAGTTTGCTGCGAGCTTCCGGGCTCACCTATACCACCCTGCTAACCCTGGTGCCTCTTCTAGCTCTTATGTTCGCACTGTTGAAAGGACTGGGGGTGCAGCGGGCTCTGGAACCCTTCATCCTTGAAAGACTCACAGGCGGCTCCCACCCGGTCACTGAGTACATTATGGAATACGTCTCCCGTATCCATGTGGGTTCACTGGGTACTCTGGGAATAACCTTTCTTTTCATTACCATGATTCTGGTACTGACCAACATTGAAATGGCCTTCAACCAGATATGGGAAGTGGATCGCGGCAGGCCCTGGCTGAGAAAATGCAGCGATTATCTGGGTTTGGTGGTGATTCTGCCAGTAGCCATGTTTGTGGCCGTGAGTTTGACAACCTTTGTAAAGAGCCATCTCGTAACCCAGCAACTGTTGTCCATAGACTTTTTGGGCCGACTTTATGTGTATGTGCTGAAATTGGCCCCATTTTTCGTGATGTGGTTGGCCTTTTCCTTTGTTTATCTTTTCATGCCCAACACGCGGGTGAACCCGATCTCCGCCTCCGCCGGAGGGATCATAGGCGGAACCCTCTGGCAGTTTTCGCAGTGGGCCTATATTCACTATCAGTTTGGCTTTCGAACGTATGGTGCTATCTATGGCGCCCTGTCACAGCTCCCCGTGCTTCTCATATGGGTCTTTGTTAGCTGGATCATCCTACTATTAGGCGCGGAAATCGCTTTTGCCCACCAGAATCTGGCGAAGTTTCGTTTAAGACAGCGGTGGCGGGCGCAGCCCACCGGAAATAAGAGCTATTGGGGACTGCAGTTACTCCTTTTGGTTGGCAAATATTTCGAGGCGGGCAAACCGCCGCCAACAATAATGGAACTGGCAGAAAGAATGCAAATACCGGCGGAGGAGACCAGGGCGATCACGGAGCGTCTTGAGAATCTAGGAGCGCTCAAGGCGAGCGGGGAGAATGGATTTGAAGTCTTGCCGGCAATAGATCTGAAGCACCTCATGGTTTTTGATCTCGTGGAAGGACTCGAAGAGAGGAAGCCCATCGAGTCCACCACGGCCCAGGACGGTTACGGGGATACCATACAAGAAACTCTCAGCCTCGTCCGCGAGCAGGGAAGAGATGGAGTTGAAGGTCTGAGCGTAGCGGATCTGCTGGCCAGAGCCAAAGAAAAATTCGCTGAAAGCGAAGATGATACTGATGACCTTAGCCCGGATATATCATGAATCACTTGCTGCGACCACGGATATGGCCGTCCTTCCTGGCGTCCTCGGGTGTAGGCCCCTGCGACGTACCGTTCAGGTACGGAAACCAATCCCGCGGTACCGCGGGACGAGTTGCCCGGTGGCCCGCCCGCCTCGCCTGAGTGAGCAGGCTCGCGATGGCGGGCAGGCACGCCCATCTTCTTCGCGCTCGCTGCGCTTCCGTCTTCGCTAAAGCTTCGCCGAGACAAGCCGCTCAGTCCCGCAAGCGGGTTCCCAGTTTCGCGGTCTCGCGACAGCAATTCATGAAATATCCGGGCTAGAGCGGAAACTGACGAAATCACAGACTAGAAAAGATTCTGGTAAAGTGAACGCATAATTTGAAATAAATCAGGTGGAGAAGTGAGTGGCCACAGTGGTCGCATCAGCCAGGTGGGGGGGCTCTAAATAGGTCTTTCTAAGCTTTGCCACCCTATTGAGAGAAAGAGCCAAATCTTGCGGATCGAGTAGCCCACGATTCAGACCATCCAAAACGACATCAGCTGTCAGATGCATCTTTTCCAAATCGTTACAAACTAACAATAGATCAGCACCAGCCTGTAAAGCCGCGATTGGAGCCTCCGCCTGGGAATATCGCTCAACTACCGCCCCCATTTCCAGGTCATCGGTTATGAGCACACCATCAAAGCCCAGTTGAGCCCGCAGTAGGTTGCGGAGAATGGTGGGAGAAAAAGTGCCAGGGTTCTCAGGATCAAGCGCCGGGTAGAGGGTGTGAGAGGTCATCACACAGGCCACATCTGCCTGGATGGCAGCGCTAAAAGGAGGTAGGTCAGTGCGCTCAAGTTCCTCTTTGTCAGCTGATACCACTGGGAGGTCATGGTGTGGATCACTGTGGGCGCGCCCCAGTCCGGGAAAATGTTTGGCAGTTGCCATTATGTTTTCATCCTGAGTTGCGCTGATTGCTGCGATACCGCACTGAGTCACCAGGGAAGGATCATCTCCGAAGGACCTTCGCTCCATTACTCCAGCTGCATCTGAGGTGTTGACATCCAGAACCGGTGCCAAATTCAGATTCAAACCCACTTGGAACATCTCACGGGCGGTGAGTTGTGAGTAGTGGCGCACCGACTCACAGCCACTTCTTCCCAAGTTCACAGCATCCGGAATTTGGGCGAAGGGTGGCCCCATTCTGGCTACAGAGCCCCCTTCTTGATCCACAGCCAGCAAAAGGGGACGTCCGAGTTCTTGTAAGGCAAGAGTCTGAATATCATGGGTTAGCTGAGCCAGTTGCTCGGGGGTGCTGATATTTCTGCTAAAAAATATGAGACCTGCTGGCTGTAAATCGCGGATGTGGGCGGCGAGAGCCGCACTCATCTCCTGACCCATAAAACCAATCATTAACAGTTCGCCGAGTCGCTCACGAACATCCATGTCAGAAAAACCTCGTTTCTACTGACTTCAAAGATATGTTACAACATCTTCGGCTTCAGAGAGAAGCACATTCCACGGAGTATTAAAGCACTGGAGTGTCCGGAAAAGCCAAATAACAAATCACTATGACAGAGGTTTCAGTGTTCAGGTTTCAGACTTCAGACTTCGGTATTTTTGCTTCTATGCCTGACACCTAACACCGGACACCTAAAGCTCTGAGATTTGGTGCTTGGTGTTTGGGATTTCATGGTTTTAATCACTCCATCACTCCAGAGAGATGCCATGCCCACCTGGCTTCGATATCGTGCAATGCGGGTTTAGCATACCTGTTGCCATGTCCATTTGCTCCCGCGGACAACATCTGCTATATGACGCAGAGAATCATGATATATAAGCCGCAGTTTGTCCAGTGATTAGATTGAGACATCCACTTCTGCGCAGGCATGAGAATGACTGCTGAAATTTTGTTGCAGCAGTAGTTCCCCGCTTTTCGGTGAGAGATGAAATCTTTTAAGGCGATGATTTTGGCTGCTGGTTTGGCAACGCGTCTCCGACCCTTGACATTGAGCAGGCCAAAGGTGTTAGTTCCAGTGCAGAATCGACCGTTGTTGGATTGGTTGGTTGCCTATCTTAGGGCAGGCGGCGCAGAGGAGGTGATAGTCAATACCTATCATCTCAGTGAAAAGCTGATAGAATATGTTGAGAGATCGGACTTCCCCATTCCTGTGCACCTGCAGGTCGAAAAGACATTGTTGGGCACAGGTGGCGGCATCCGCAATGTTATGGGTTTTTGGGATCAGCGTCCTTTTGTGGTTATCAATGGGGATATCCTTAGCGCAATTGATCTCCAGGGGGTGCTTCGTAGTCATGAGGACTGTGGTGCTACCGTAACATTGGTTCTGAAAGATGAGCCGCTCTTTAATGGGGTAAAGGTGGCCAGTGACGGCCGTATTCTGGGATTCAGCGGTGGCTCTGAACAGCACCTGGCCTTCACCGGAATTCACGTACTGGAGCGCAGGGTGCTCGCTGGGATTCCGGCAGGCACCCCCTCGTCCATCATTGATTGTTACCTCCAACTCATTGCCAGGGGAGAAAAGGTAATGGCTCACGTGGTCCAGGATGAGTTCTGGCGAGAGCTGGGGAGTCTGAACGGCTATCTCCAGATGCATGAGGAGTTTTTTCGAATGTCAAAAACTCCGGTGCCGGGACTTCACGTTGACGGCAAAGCAGTAATGCATGAATCTGCTCGTCTTGGCTCTGGAGTTCATGTTGATGGCATGGTCTGCATCGGCGCAGGATGTACTCTGGAGGATAAAGTTGCTATTCAGAGGAGTGTTCTTTGGGAACAGGTTACTATTGGCAGTGGTTGTTCAATCCGAGACAGTATCATTGGTGATGGAGTGGTGGTCAAGGAGTCCCAGGAGGGAGTAGTGATTTCGGCGCATGGCGAAAAGCACATAGTGCAAGGCGCACTAAGCACTATGCAGTAGGCACTAGGCACTAGTTCATTACTCAATGCGCATTTCACATTTCTCATTCTGCATTTGCGCAATTCAAGTTTGGACCATTATTCTCGATGCGCAATGTGCAATGCGAAATGTGAAATGGCAAAGGGGTTTGTGTTTTGAAAGGACAGGCTGAATTCCCCAAAAACAGAGCTGAAGAGTTGATTCGAGAGAATAGCACACTGAGCGGATCTTTGCGCTGGCAACCGCTTCATGGCGACGGGTCGGAGCGTACTTTCTATCGGGTGGGCACCCAGAAAGAAAGCCTGATCTTGATTTGGAGCCCACTAGGAGATGAGACCTTTCCCAATGAAAACGATTCTTACGTTTACATTGGCCGCCACCTGCACAAAAAAGGTGTCCCTGTACCAGAAATCTATGGTTACTATCGCTCAGAGGGGTTAACTCTTGTTGAGGACTTGGGCTCGGTTCACCTTCAGGATGCAGTGGTGTCAGGTGCTGAGCGTTTGACCTCTCTCTATGGTCAGGCGATTGACCTGCTCCTTAAGATGCAAGTACGAGCTACCGAGGGTCTAGAAACGCGACATTGTTTTGATACTTCCGTGTACAACCAACAATTCATAATAGAACGGGAGTTGGAATACTTCAGATGGAGTTTTTTGGAGGGAGCGCTCGGACTGGAAATAGATTTTAACTATGTGAAGCAAGACTTTTCCCTTTTGGCTTCGAAGGCGGGAGAAGGGAACGGAAAGCTATTTTTCCTTCACCGAGATTTTCAGTCACGCAACCTCATGTTGAGGGGTGATTATCTCTACCTCATAGATTTTCAGGGCGCGCGTTTAGGCCCCCCTCAATATGATCTGGCGGCGCTCCTTTTGGATCCCTACGTGCAACTGCCGGAGGAAATTCAGCAAGATTTGTTGACAGCATACAGCAGAGCACTCGGCACTTTAGCTGGCGGTTCAACGGATGAGTTTCTGCAAAAATACCCTCATGTCGCACTGTGCCGCAATCTGCAGGTGCTCGGCGCCTTTTCCTTTTTGACTCGGATCAAGGGAAGATCACATTTCGCCCAATACATTGTGCCCGCCTGGAATCGACTCCGACAGCAATTGGCCGAACCACCATGTTTGGAGTATCGTACTCTGGCCGATGTGGTACAGTCTCAAAATGATGATACTATTGCCGAGGTCGCGGCCAGGCTGGAGCGCGAGGCGAAAAACGCATAGAGCATAGGGCATGGAGCATGGGGAGATTGTAAATTGCAGATTTTGCATTTGGCACTTCTCATCTCACATTGGAGACAGAGGATATAGAAGCACTGCATCGAATTGAAAAATGCTAAATGTGTAATGGGATATGCGAAATAAGAAATGAGCACGGGGTGCGCGGGCAATACCAATGCTAGAAAAACATACGGACAACAGCACTGTGAGTTCAACTCCCATCGTGGCTATAGTGGGTCGACCAAATGTGGGCAAGTCCACGCTGTTTAATCGGCTCTGCCGGGACCGCCGGGCACTGGTGGACGACACACCTGGAATTACTCGCGATCGTCTCGTTGCCCAAGTGACGTGGAGCGAACGTTCATTCTGCCTGATAGATACCGGGGGGATAGAGGAAGGAGAAGGTGAGACCCCGATCAAAATGCAGGTGCGTCAGCAGGCACAAATGGCGGTGGAAGAGGCCGATTTGGTTGTCTTTCTGGCTGACGGAAAAGAGGGAATGCATCCTGGTGACACAACAGTGGTGGATCTCTTGAGGCGCTCCAACAAGCCGGTTCTCTATGCGGTAAACAAAATCGACGGCCCAGAACAAGAAAGTGCCACCTACGAATTTTATGGATTTGGTCTGGAGAAGATTTTTCCCATTTCGGCCGCTCACGGTTACGGCCTCAGGGATATGATGGATACCTTGGTGGCGATGCTTCCTCCTGAAACGGCTGAACCGGAGGAGACGAGGGGGATCCGAGTAGCTATTATTGGTAGGCCGAATGTGGGAAAATCTTCTTTGCTAAACCGCATCTTGGGCTCGGAGCGTGTGCTGGTGAGCGAAATGCCGGGTACCACCAGGGATGCCATCGATGTCAGTCTCACCCTGAATGATCAAGAGTATCTTCTCATAGACACCCCTGGCATTCGCAGGCGCAGCAAAACCAGGGAGAAACTTGAAAAGTTCAGCGTGCTCAAAGCCTTGAAAAGTATTGACCGGTGTCGGGTCGCGGTTTTGCTCCTCGACGCGTCTGAGGGAGTTACCGCCCAGGATGTGCGTATTGCTGGATATATTCACGAACGGGGGCGCGGTGCAGTTGTGGCAATCAACAAATGGGATCTGGTGCAGAAGAATTCAAAGAAGGTGAGAGAATTCACTGATTCCGTGGCCGATGCGCTTAAATTCATGCCCTACGCTCCTCAGCTAAGGATTTCTGCTTTGACAGGGAAACGAGTGCCAAACCTGCTGCCCACCGTGAATACAGTTTACTCCCAGTATTGCCTCCGGGTGCAAACTGCAGCGCTGAACGAGGTTCTGGCAGCTGCAGTCTCACGCCATGAACCACCCATGCGTGGCAGCAGGCGAACGAAGATTCTGTACGGAGTCCAAGTGAGCACTCAGCCACCTACTTTTGTTTTATTCGTGAGTCACCCAGCGGCAATCCACTTCTCCTACCAGCGTTATCTTACGAATCAAATTAGAAAAGCATTTTCCCTGGATCTGACACCCCTGCGTATTGTGTTTCGAGGAAGGGAAGGGAGGAAGGGAAGGAAAAA
>JBFFBS010000187.1:0-7060 GCA_041560295.1 Syntrophobacteria bacterium
CAGCAGGGAGGAAGTTCGCGCAGAGGTGCCGGATTACATTTACCAGACACAGAGCCAGTTTCATCGTTGCTGCGATTGCGGCAAGGTCTACTGGTCAGGAAGTCATTCGGAAAAGATGCGCCAGCAGCTGGAGGAGATACTTGCAGATACAAACAGTCCGGATGACCGATAGGGAATACCACTCCACGTTAAACTTTCTAGTATAAATCTCCGCATTCACTGGGATCGCCCTGGATTTTTTCCAAAGCGTGATGAAGGCCCGGCAGTATCGCTTCCAGGTTTTCTTGGGCACCTTTGACACTACCCGGGAGGTTGATGATGAGTGTCTGCCCCCTGATTCCGGCCACTGCCCGGGAGAGCATTGCATGGGGGGTTTTGAGCAGGCTAGCGGTTCTCATCGCCTCGGCCATACCTGGCACTTGGCGATCAATAACCGCTAGAGTTGCATCAGGCGTTACATCCAGTGGGCTGACCCCGGTACCTCCGGTAGAGACCACCAGGTCCAGACAAAGTTCGTCGGTAAGGTAGCGAAGTCGTTGTTCAATGAGATCTTGATTATCTGGAAGCACCTCTTGATGAGCCATAGAGAATCCGGCTTTTTCCAGAATCTCCTGTACGGCTGGACCGCTTCCATCCAGGCGCTCACCCCTGAAACCCCGATCACTGATTGTCAATATTGCCGCCCGTCTCATATCCACCACTGTACCTGGCTCTGATAGTGCCCTCTCACTTGACGCCCTTCCTCGCTACAAAACGCTGGGCAGCAGTACTCAGAACGTTCGACACGCCCTTGTTTTTGGACAGTCGCTTGAGATCGGCGACCATCAATGTACCGATGATCTTAAGACCCATCGGTAGGGGGGTTTTGGGGTTGTTCACCAGAGCCAAACGAACCTGGTAGTTTTTCATCCATTGCCTGTTGACGGCAATCTTGCGCAGGAGCTCATCAGACACATTACGCGAGTTGGCAACAGCAACAATCTCCATATCAGAGATCCGTGGGCTATCAAGCACTGCTTCCTGAACTTGTTTGTTGCTGTCCTTGATGAGAATGGAACGCGCCTCTTTGTCTCCAGTCATGGCCAATTTGATTTTCTCAGGAACCGGCATATCTTGGATCTCCTGAAACCGGCTTTTGGCTTTTTTCTCAACTTTCGGTGCTTGCGATTTTACCGGGGCACGTCTGTCGGTTCCTCGCTCGGCTGCGGTGCGCTCAGCCGCCACGATAAGGTCTTCACTCGCCTCAGCGTTCTTGGCCAGTTGCTTGAGATCGGCATCCAAAAGGGTGGGAACCAGTTTGAGGGCTATGGGGAGAGGTGTTCTGGGGTTGTTCACCAGCGCTCGACGGACTTGGTAATTCTTTAACCATTGCACGTTGGTAGCAATATTGCGCAGCACATCGTCGTCAAGCTTGCGTGATTTGGCAAAGGCCACGATTTCCACTGCGGTGATTCGTGGACTGGTAAGCACCGCCTCCTGAACTTGCTTGTTTGAATCTGTGATCAGAACGGCGCGCACCTCGCGCTCGGCCACCTGGGCCAGTTCAATTTTCTTGGAGACCGGCAGATTCAAGATCCGGCTGGGTTCAATTTTTTTTACCTTGCCAGTCTCACTCATATTTGCGGCCTTTTTAGTAGGGGCTTTGAATTGACCCCATGGTTAATCTTCTTTCTCTTTCTGGACTTCTGCTACCAGTTGATCCTGAAGGTGGGAGGGTACCTCGTCATAGTGCGAGTGTTTCATAGTGAACATGCCACGGCCGCCGGTGATGGAACGCAGATCGGGAGCATATTTGAGTACTTCAGACATGGGCACATGTGCTCTCACTATTTGATTTCTTCCCTTTGAGTCCATTCCCAACACTCTGCCTCGCCTGGAGTTGAGATCGCCAATCACATCTCCCATGTACTCATCTGGAACGGTCACTTCCACTTCCATGACCGGCTCCAGTAAGGTGGGCTGTGCTTCGGCAACCCCCTTCTTGAAGCACATGGACGCGGCTATCTTGAAGGCCATTTCCGAGGAGTCCACCTCATGTGACTTTCCATCGTAGAATCGGACCTTGAAATCCACCACCGGGTAGCCTGCTCGTACACCAATCTCCTTGGCCTCATTAAGCCCCTTTTCCACAGCTGGAACAAAGCCGCGGGGAACATTCATTCCCACCAGAGCCTCTTCGAATTCAAAACCCGTGCCACGCTCAAGGGGAGTGAGATCAAAATGTACTTCGGCAAACTGGCCGCGACCGCCAGTCTGTTTCTTGTGCCGGTAAATAACGCCCGTTACAGGCTTCTTGATTGTCTCCCGGTATGGGACCTTTGGTGGTGATAGATTGACCTCCACGCCGAACTTCCTTTTTAGTTTGCCCATGGAAGCTTCGATATGGATTTCGCCCATTCCCGATAGGATTGTCTCTCTCGTTTGTTCTTCGCGGTGTACTTGTAAGGTAGGGTCTTCCTCCATAAGTCTAGCCAGAGAAGAAAAAATCTTGTCCTCATCTCCTTTACTCTTGGGTTGAACCGCCATTGACACAATGGGATTCATGGTTTCGGGAACAGGGTAGACAATCGGATTATTCGGATCGCAGAGGGTATCGCCGGTGAGCGTCTCTTTCAACTTGGCCACCGCGACAATTTCTCCAGGGCCGGCACTTTTAATGGTTTGCTGACTCTTCCCTTGCATGAGCATGAGGGCCCCGAAACGCTCTTTTGCCTTTTTGCTGGCGTTGTAGAAATTGCTGTCGGCAGTCAAGGTTCCGGAGAAAATTCTCATGATGGTAAGTCGACCGGCGTAAGGATCGCTAACAGTCTTGATTACCTGAGCACTTAACGGTTCGCCCGCTTCAGGATTACGCACCGCTTCCTCATCATTCTTGGGGTTAACACCCGTTTTGTCGCCACGGTCAAGAGGACTCGGCAGACACTGGACAATGAGGTCCAGCAACATCTGTGTCCCCATATTCTTGGTGGCGGAACCACAAGTGATAGGAATGATATCCCCAGCCACACAGCCGTTGCGGAGTCCTTCCACAAGTTCCTCGTCGGTGAGTTCCTCGCCTTCCAAGTATTTCTCCAACAATATGTCGTCTGATTCGGCGATGCGCTCAATGATCTGTTCTTGCTGACTTGCCACCAGGTCGTCCAGGTCAGAGGGAATATCAATCTCCTTCATTTTGCCGCTGCCGTCATCCTGAAACTGGTACGCTTTGCCGCCGAGCAGATCTACCAAGCCGCTGAAAGTCTCGGCAGCTCCTATGGGGAGGTGTACCGGCGTGGCTTTGTCGCCGAATATCTCTTTGATCTCCGTGACAACTTTGAAGAAATCAGCACGTTCACGATCCATTTTGTTGATGGCTATAAGTCGTGGAAGATTGCGCTCGTCGGCAAATTCCCAGACCTTTTCTGTTTGCACCTTTACACCGTCGATGGCGTCAATCACCACCACAGCCCCGTCGACGCCGTGGAGACAAGTCTGGGTGTCGACCAGAAAGTTGAAATCACCCGGGGTATCAATGATGGTGATGGATGAATTTTGCCAGGCGAAGGTGGAGAAAGACGAACTTAAGGTTATTTGTCTGGAAATCTCTTCGGGGTCATAGTCCATAATGGAAGTGCCGTCATCAACTTTACCCAGCCTCTTAGAGCTACCTGTGGTGAAGATCATCGCTTCGGCCAGGCTGGTTTTCCCTGCGCCTCCATGAGAGATAATTCCTATTGTTCTCAGATTGGCAATAGCTGTACTCATGAACACTCCTCTCTAGTGTTGTTGTCGAGATTATGTTGTACTGATGTACGATCCGTTTGGATTGCTTTCTGAATACGGAAGGAAATTCACAGGTTGACTGTTGGTCTGATTGCGCCTCGTTTGTTGTTAGTTCCGCATTCTCAAACAGGTCCTGCCAGGCGAATCCTGGTAAAAATGTAACATGTGAAATTACCTCAGCGCTGAAAACAAAGTCAAGAGAAAGTTTGACGACCACTTTTTCGTTGATTCTTTTTCTGGCACTGTGCTAAATGTTAAGTTTTCCGTTAACTACATGGAGAAAACTGCGGTGGAGAAAGCATTTAAGGACTTCCTCCGTTACCTCAGGGTGGAGAGAAATTATTCCGACCACACAGTGAGAAATTACCAGAGCGATCTCCGGCAATTTGCGGGATTTATGCGAGAGCGGGAAAAGCAAACGGGTGGAGAGGATAAGACACCTCTGGTGTCGGGACAGGTAGACCATTTGGATATTCGCGCCTATCTCGCCTCACTGTATCGACGAAATGCCAAGAGTTCAGTGGCGCGCAAGCTGTCAACGCTCCGTTCTTTTTTTGGCTACCTGGTCAGGCAGGCAGAGATCAAACAGAATCCTGCCGACATGGTTTCCGCACCCAAAATGGGGAAGCCGATACCAGATTTTCTGCCGGTGGACGAAGCCTTCCAGCTTATGCACGGTCCAGATATCGATAACGTGCTTGGGAGTCGTGACCGGGCTATTCTGGAAGTTCTTTACTCGTGTGGCCTGAGGGTAAGCGAACTCACAGGTTTGAATCTTGACAGTTTGAATTTGGAGCTCGGTATTGCCCGAGTAATCGGTAAAGGGGACAAGGAAAGGGTAGTACCTATTGGGGATAAAGCAAAGATCGCCCTCTCCGACTATCTAGAACGGAGGGGAGAATTGTTGGCAGAGCGGCCAGACCACCGAGCACTTTTTCTCAATAACCGCGGTGGCAGGCTCAGCTCCCGAAGTGTTGCCAGGCTGGTGAAGAAGCATATGCGGAGATGCAATCTGGGTAGGCCACTAAGCCCTCACGGTCTCAGGCATAGCTTTGCCACTCACTTGCTGGATGCCGGAGCTGACCTTCGGGCTGTTCAGGAGATGTTGGGCCACGTCAGCTTGTCTACCACTCAGCGATATACCCATCTTAGCGTAGACAAACTCATGGCCGAGTATGATAAAGCCCACCCTAGAAGCCGGCTACAGCGCAAGGACAAGGCAGACGAAGAAGAGGTCTGAAATTCGAAATCCTAAATCCGAAGCACGAAACAAATAGTGAGTATAAGATGTGGGATGTGTGATATGGGATGTGAGATTCAGTATTCTTTTTGGGATTTAGTATCTCACATTTCAAACCTCACATCTCATATCTAGCTTCAACAAAAGAATAACTGCATGGTGTGAATAGCTATGAAGGGTACAACCATACTCGTAGTGCGTCGTGGGAAACAGGTTGTGGTTGCCGGCGATGGCCAGGTGACCATGGGTGATACCGTCCTGAAACACAAAGCCCGCAAGGTTCGTCGGCTTTACCATGACAGGGTGATTGCTGGTTTTGCCGGCACTACTGCAGATGCGTTCACTCTGTTCGAGCGATTCGAAGCGAAACTGGAGCAGTACAGCGGTAATCTGCGCCGAGCGGCTGTTGAACTTGCAAAAGATTGGCGTACCGACAGGATGCTCCGCCGTTTGGAAGCCTTGCTTGCTGCAGTGGACAGGGATGGTTCCCTGGTGATATCCGGCACAGGTGATGTGATTGAACCGGATGATGGCCTGCTGGCAATTGGCTCAGGTGGGCCCCAGGCGCTGGCTGCGGCACGTGCTCTGGCGAAGCATACTGATCTCAATGCCCGCCAGATTGCCGAGGCGGCAATGGAAATCACTGCCGGGCTGTGTGTATATACCAATGATGAGTTTGTTTTTGAAGAACTGAGCGAAGACAATGAATCCACTGACTCCACCTGAAATAGTTAGGGAACTGGACAAATATATCGTTGGCCAGGAAGATGCCAAACGATCGGTGGCCATCGCCCTCAGAAATCGTTGGCGTCGTCAGCAGGTGCCTGTGCATCTCAGGGACGAGATCGCTCCGAAAAACATAATCATGATTGGCCCCACGGGCGTGGGCAAGACCGAAATAGCCCGCCGTCTGGCTTCTTTGGCAAATTCACCGTTTTTAAAGCTCGAGGCCTCTAAATTTACAGAGGTGGGGTACGTAGGACGTGATGTGGAATCTATGATTCGCGATCTTTGCGAGCTGGCAGTGAATATGGTCAGAGGGGAAGAACAGGAAAAGGTAATGGTGCGGGCCGGCGAGATCGCTGAGGAGAAGACCCTGGATATTTTGTTGCCCGGGGAAAGAGATCAAGACTACACGGTAGAAACCGGTTCTGAAACAACCACTGTGCTCGAAGGCTCGGAGGCAGGGGATCGTTCTGGAACCCGTGAGAAACTCCGCCGACTGTTGCGAGAAGGAAGGCTTGACGAGCGCTTTGTGGATCTGGAGGTTAGTGATCGCAATTACCCCATGGTCGAGATTTTCAGCAGTGCTGGGTTGGAGGAGATGGATATCAACTTCCGGGAGATGTTGAGCAGCATGATGCCTCGCCGCACCAAACGGCGCAAGGTCAAGCTCCCGGAAGCGCTGGAAATCCTAACCCAAGAGGAAGCCCAGCGGTTGATCGATATGGACAAGGTGGTCAAGTTGGCCATCGAGAGAGTGGAACATTCGGGCATTATCTTCCTGGATGAAATAGACAAGATAGCTTCTCGGGAGAGTACCAGGGGACCCGACGTATCGCGGGAGGGAGTACAGCGTGATTTACTACCTATTGTCGAGGGTTCCACCGTGAATACCAAGTACGGGATGGTTCGCACCGATCACATACTGTTCATAGCTTCCGGGGCTTTTCACTCCTCTAAACCCTCTGATCTGATCCCGGAACTCCAGGGGAGGTTTCCCATTCGGGTGGAGCTGAATCCTCTTGGCAAAGAGGAGTTTGTCCGCATTCTCAGGGAGCCCGAGAATGCGTTGACCATTCAGTATGAGGCATTGATGGCCACCGAGGGGATTGAACTTGTGTACGAACAGGGCGCCATAGAGGAAGTGGCCCAGATCGCCCACGACGTCAACTCTCGCACAGAGAACATTGGCGCCAGACGGCTGCACACGGTGATGGAGAAACTCCTGGATGAAGTTTCCTTCAATGCGCACCAAATGAAGGGACAGCAAATCGCCATTACCCGGCAGTACGTCCAGGAAAAACTTCATGACATAGTCAAGGACGAAGACCTCAG